>NZ_JAFLQW010000042.1 GCF_017313335.1 Phormidium pseudopriestleyi FRX01
AAAGCGGCAGTTGGGATCGCGATCGATGACGACGACATCATATCCATTGTTATGTAGTTGCTCGATCGCCTTAATCCCAATGTCCCCCAGTCCACACACGATATAATGATGACGAGTGGGAATTTGCGGGGTATCCCAGAGTTGTCTAAATCGACTGCCTAGGATAAAATCATTCAGGAGAGCATAGCAAATCCCGATTGCACCGGCCCCGACGAGCATCATCATCGCGGTAAACAGTTTCAGCGGAATGGGAGACTGTTCAGCTACAGATTCATTCCCGCCAGCGCCGGTAATCATGCCCACTGAAAAATACAGAGAATCAACAAAAGAGGTATCGGTATTAACAAAAGTATAAGTAAAAGTTGCTGTTAAAATTGTTAATAAGAGCGCTAATAGGGCGAGAGTGGTGGCTTGATTTTGCTGTTGAAATCGTCGCCAATTGTTGAGGGATTCCTGTAATTTTCGCCCCCAGGAACGTCTGTTGCTGCGTTTATTCAGTTGGGTTGCCACAATCAGGCGATCGCCCACTTCCAATGTCTTTCCCGTCAGGACTGCCGAAACGAGGTCAATATGAGGATGATGGGGTAAATAGTAAATCAGCATCCGGCGTTGATCTTCCCATAATTCGGCTAACTTGCGCCCGTTCCAGGGATGACGCTCATCGATATATTCTTCATGAATCGGCCAACTTTCATTAAACAGAGTGAGTTGCCCGATCGCCCGACTTCCCATTGCAGCAAAGGCAAAAATTGGGGCAGCCAAGGTGGAGACGCTCATACTGGTATGCTGGGGTAACGTGCGATCCAGGCGATCGCCTAAACTGCCATTAAACAGCCGCGTAATAATCCGAATCTGGGGATTGAGTAGGCGCGCTTGCATCAGTATGGCTAAATTCAGCGCATCATCATCGGAGGCGATCGCGATCGCATCCGCATCTCGAATTCCAGCCGCGAGTAACGTCGCTGCCGATCGCGGATCTCCCATAATGATACCCGTTTCTTCTCCAGGAATTGGGCGTTCTCCCACTCCGACAACCGATGCCCCCTGTTGTCTTAACAAGCAAAAAATTTGATACCCCGTGCTACCCAGACAGCAAACGATGATTCGCGGTTTCATGATGACCCCAGTCTACAATCAGGATTCAGAAAGAATACAGCCAAATTAGCATCAATGTCACGGATGGTAATATTTTCAGTCCCTTGGGATCTAAAAAATGTAGCGAAGGACACCGCATCTCCTTTCCCCTGCAAAAAACTATCCCAGGGATGGATATCAGCGGCGATCGCCTCTGGGAAAGCCTGAGCAATTCCACTTAAAAGACCCGGTACGGTGGGTTTAACGCCGACAGTAACCGGCTAAAATTAAAGAGATTTTGTCTAAAATTTAGGCGAACCGATTTTTAAAACTCGTTCCTGAAAGCTGTTAAATGGACAATAATTTGGAGAGTTTATCGGAATGAAATTAGCGATAACCGGGGATATAAAGCCGAGATGGGATATCAGCGATCGCCTACCATTCATCCCAATTGGCGGCGATCGCCTTGCTGATTGTTCTTGTTCCTACCCAACTACTTCGCCACGGTTGCGGATAACCATTCCAGATCACCAAGTGTTTTGTACCATGCCAATAGCGCCGTAGCTGCACAAGAAAAAGCCTCACTTTCATCCCCCCAGCGGATTAAACTCGGTAGTTGTTTCAGCTTTTTCTCAGTCATCGTAGGTCTGCTGGGGTTCATTCACTACAATTTATATTAGCAGGAGTGGAAATCCGCGCGATCGCCACCACTCCCCCGACAGTTTCCCAGGGGGTGACTCTAGCCAACACAAGCTACACTTAAAAGAATCAGACCTGAGCATCTTTCTTTGGGGCTTCCCTGCCTCATTCTGATCCAGGACTGATGCACCTGATGGAGCATTTAGGAGTTTGTACCGGGCTTTAACCTGAGCACGAGTTGCACCTCCCCCCGAAGATTCCCTGGCCGTAATGATTGGATTTAAAACTGTTCTACGGAATCGACTCTCAACTCTAAACTTGAGAATAAATCAGAGGAAAATAATGGCTAATCAACAATTACGACGGACTGAAAATGTTAGCGGTGATTTCTATGTGGATACCACCTGCATTGATTGCGATACTTGCCGATGGATGGCTCCAGATATCTTTCACCGTAACCATGACCAATCGGCAGTTTATCACCAACCTCAAACCGAAACGGAACGATTGGAAGCGTTACAGGCCCTTTTAGCCTGTCCTACGGCTTCGATTGGGACCGTAGATAAACCCAAAGATATCAAAAAAGCCCAAGAGAGTTTTCCCCTGTTAATTGACCGTAATATTTATCATTGTGGGTATCATGCGGAGAGTTCTTTTGGAGCCGCGAGTTATTTAATTCAGAGACCCGAGGGAAATATTTTGGTAGATTCCCCCCGCTTTTCTCCCCCTTTAGTGCAAAAATTGGAATCAATGGGAGGGATTCGTTACCTTTATTTGACCCATCAGGATGATGTGGCGGATCATCAGAAATTTGCTGAACATTTCGGATGCGATCGCATCCTGCATCAAGATGAAATCAATCCCCGGACTCGGGATGTGGAAATTCAGCTTACCGGCTATGAGCCAATTGAGCTGGAATCTGATATGTTAATTATTCCCCTTCCCGGACATACTAAAGGCCATACGGTTTTGCTTTATCAAAACCAATTCTTATTTACGGGAGATTGTTTAGCTTGGTCCCATTTGCAGAATCAATTGATTGCCTTTCGCCGTGCCTGTTGGTATTCTTGGCCGGAATTAATTAAATCCCTGCACAAGTTAAAAAACTACTCCTTTGAGTGGGTTTTGCCCGGGCATCGTCGCCGCTATCATGCAGAAAATGCACAGCAAATGCAGGAGGAACTCCAACGCTGTCTAACTTGGATGGAAACCCAATGATAACCGGGACATTTCAGTTGTTTAGGACTGATGCGAAGAAACCGGGTTTCTGCGACGATCAGTGGAGTCAATGAGTTAGAAGTAGGGGAAAGTCATGAATTTCCCCTACATTAGATAGACTCTCTGAGCAACAGGGTGGCATTTTCAGCGGACAAAGGTTTAGAGAAAAAATAACCTTGTCCATCTTCAGAGCCCAGGGATTTGAGTTCGGCTAATTGTTCAGAGGTTTCAATCCCTTCTGCAGTTACATCCATTCCCAAACCGTGGGCTAAAGTTACGATCGCCTGAATGATTTCCAAATTTTTACCTTCAGTGCCGATCCGTTGCACAAATGATTTGTCAATCTTTAAGGTATCAATCGGAAATTGAGCTAAATGAGAGAGGGAAGAATAGCCGGTTCCAAAGTCATCTAAAGATAAATGAATTTTTCGTTCTTTAAGTTGCCAGAGGGTTTGACTGGCGGTTTGGGTATCTTCAATCAGGACACTTTCGGTAATTTCTAGCTTTAAGAAAGCCGGGTCGAGACCTGTTTCTTGGAGGATGCGATCAACGTCTTCGACTAAATCCGGTTGTAGAAATTGTTTGCCCGATAAATTGACGCTCATTTTTAAGACGCCGCTTTTACGGATAGCGGGAAATCGGGTTTGCCATTCCACGAGTTGTCGGCAAGCTTCTCGCAGGACTAAGATGCCTAATGGGACAATTGAACCCGTTTCTTCTGCCAGAGGAATGAATTCGCCAGGGGAAATAAAGCCTCGTTGAGGGTGATGCCAGCGCAGCAATGCTTCAAATCCGACTATTTTACCGTCGAATAAAGATACAATCGGTTGATAGGCGAGTTTGAGGGAGGTTTGAGTGAGGCTTTCGGCTTCATGGAGTTCTCGGCGCAAATCATTTTCTAACTGTAAGAGTTCAACAGCCCGGTCATGCATCGCCTTATCGAAGATAGCAGTTCGAGCTTTGCCAGTGCGTTTGGCGTGATACATGGCGATATCTGCGTTCCGGAGTAAATCGGCGCTGACTTCATGTTCGATGGAACTGAAGGCAATGCCAATGGTAACGGTAATAAAGACAGCGTGTCCTTCAAAGGTAAAAGGTGCTTTAAGTTGTTGGTGGATTTTGTCTGACAGGTCACTGGCCTGTTCGATGTTTTGGACATTTTCTAAGAGGATAACATAATGATCGCCCCCGATCCGAGAAATTGTATTTTGAGAATTCAGACACCGTTCTAAGCGGAAGGCGATCGCAATTAATAGCATATCCCCCACAGCATGACCTAAGCTATCATTAATTCGTTTAAAGCGGTCAATGTCGATAAACAAAACTCCTATTTGTTGCTCGCTTTGGAGATTTTTGCGGGCGCTGGCTTCCAGGAGTCGTTCCATTAAAAAGGCGCGGTTTGGCAGTCCAGTTAAGGGGTCGTAATAGGCTTGATGGATGAGTTCTTCTTCCGTCCGCTTGCGATCGCTGATGTCGGTTTGAACGCCAATATAGTGGGTAATTGCCCCCCGTTCGTTTTCAACCGGAGACAGACTCAGTTCATTCCAAAATAACGTCCCATCTTTGCGATAATTGCGTAAGGTGACTTTGCAACCTTGTCCGGTGCGAATGGCATTTCGCAATACTTGTAATGCCGGTTGATGGCGATCGCGTCCTTGCAGGAATCGGCAGTTGCGTCCCCTAGCCTCGGCGTAGGAATACCCAGTGATTTTTTCAAAACTGGGATTGACGTAAACCACGGCATTATCTTTGTTACACCCAGAGATGACAACGCCATTACTACTGGCGGCGATCGCTCTTTCAAAGAGTCGCAGGCGTTCTTCTTGTTCTTTGCGCTCAGTCACATCACGGGAATTGAGCACAAATCCCGCAATTCCCGGTTCCTCAAGCAAGTTGCTGCCAACCGACTCTAGGGTTATCCATTTCCCACTGGCATGAAGAAAGCGAAACTCGCTCTCAACAATCCCGCCTCGCTGTTCCAAGGCTTGGGTAAAAAGAGTATAAATCACCGCTTTGTCTTCGGGGTGAATGTAGTTTAACCCATTGTCACCGATTAAATCTTGGGGTTTATAGCCTAGAATTCTTTCCACCGATGGACTTTGATACCGAATCGTTCCATCTTCTTCTAAAATGGTAATAATATCCGATGAATTCTGGACTAAAGACCGAAAGCGTTTTTCACTTTTAGCCAGGGCTTCTACCGCATTTTTCTGTTCGGTAATATTAAAGGCACTGAGGCAAATTCCAATAATCTGATTTCTTTCATCAAAAATAGGTTGCCCGTTAATTTCAAACCAGTATTCAGTTCCGGTATTTCCCAAGATTTTCTGCTGGAGTTGGACTGGCATTCCTTGAAGGCAATGATAAAAACTTTGGTTGAAGAGTTTCAACCCATTGTTTGATACATATTGATAGGCAAAATCTCCGGGCTTAATTGTTTTATCCCATAAAATTTTAACGGCTTCCTGGGCCGTTTTATTAACATCTCTAATTTTATAATTGCGGTCAATTAAGACAATGGATTGAGCAGATGAATTGAAAATTGCCCTTAAATTGGCTTCGGATTCAATTAAGGCGGATTGAGTTTGCTTAGGTTCCGTCACGTCGGTCAGGGTTTCGATTAACCGCACGACTTGGCCGTTACGATCGCAGAGGACTTCTCCTTTACTGACAATCCAGCGGATAGAGTCCGTTTGACCATGCCGGATCCGGTATTCACTTTCGTAGTTGGTTTTAGCCGCGATCGCCTGGACAATTGTGCTTTGGACAAGGGGTCGGTCTTCCGGTTGAATTGTATTAATATAACTGCCAATGGTGGGGTTATAGCTGCCCTTTTTAACCCCTAAAATGGCGTGAACTTCATCAGACCAGGTAACATTTCCTGATTGCAAATCCCACTCCCAAACTCCCATTTTAGCCGCTTTAAACGCAGCCAGCAATCTCCCTTCACTCTGCTGTAATGCCCGTTGAGTCCGCTGGCGATCAAGTTCGGCGGCGGCCTGTCCCGCAAATATACTCAAGACCAATTGGGCGCGATGAACGTCGATTAACGGGCGATCGTCGAATCCACAGATTAACCCGATCGGCTTGCCATTCATATCCACCAATCGGACTCCCAAGTAGCTACAAGCTTCTAGCTTACCCAGGGGGTTGCCAGGAGACAGGTGCGACTTAAATTTATCCGCAATCCAGTCGGTTCCAGATTGCAGGACTTTGGCCCAAGGAGTCCCGGCGATCGGATATTCCAGTTCGCACAATTGCTCATTCCACCCCGAACCCCTGGGTTCGCCTCCCTCCCAGAATGCCCGAACTTTCACCACAGAAGCTTTGTTACCAACCACCTCCCCAATAAAGATGTAGCGCATCCCCAACAATGAACCAAGATAGCAAGCCAAAGCGGGAAAAAACTGCTCTCCCGTCACGGGGGCTTTTTCGTTGTCCAGGGATTGCAGGATGTTCTCGACTTCCTTGAACTCGGTAATGTCTTTGAAGGTTTTAAAGTAAAGGATCTCCCTTCCCACAGTCAATGCCTCGACGGACACACTCACCCATAAGGGGGTGCCATCGGCTTTCTTCGCCACCAGTTCATAGTTCTTGATGACCCCTTCAAGCTGGAGGGTATCGAGCAATGTTTTTCTTTCTGTTAAGTTATAATAAAAACAGTCTTGGTTGCGATTAATCGGCTCAGTGCCTCTAAAGCCGAATAGTTCCCGAAAGCAATCATTAACATAGACAATCTTGCCATCGTTTGAATTGGTCAAGGCGATCGGCACGGAAATCCGTTCGGCGATCGCCTCAAACAGACAGTTAGTCCCGCAAATCTCTAGGGATACGGGTAAATCACTCGAAATAGACCCATCCGGGTTGATGTAACTCAGGGGACCTTCCTCCTTGACCCGTTGGCGTTCTAACTTCTGCTTTTCCTGCTCTTCATTTATCCATTCTATCTCTTCGTTCTGTTCCATTAAGCTCATCCACACTCCTTCCCTCTCGTTGGGAAACTTCCTGGCTATCTCAATTTTAAAAATTATATGAACATTTTTTAATTAATCTTAATATTTTGTGGGCTTTTTGTAAAACCCTTTTGATTAAAATTCATTAAAGCCCATCGGCTCGGTAGACACAACTTGTGGCAATACTTAACAAAAAGGCCCGTTCCTCTAAATGTACATAAATCTTTACAGCCAGCACGACTTACCCATAAGCTTTTGGGATGTAACCCGCTAGGTAGGGGCCAAAGATAAAATGCCGTTACTTTCTCCAGTTTAGGGGAGGGGTCAGTCCTGAACTGGCAGAATGCGATCGCCCCAGATGCCCCTCAGAAAACCGACTCAGCAGTCGAAAGCTCACAGAAACGGCCAGAAACTGTCAACTCCTCCAGCAACAATCACTCATCCTGTCAAAGTGCCTACTGAATCTAACCCATTCCTACACTAAAATTAGCGATACCGTTAGAGGAGACACCTGCAATGCTAGAATCATACCGTCAACAGGCAGCATCTAGGACCAGTCAAGGCATTCCGCCCCTGCCCTTAGATGCCCAGCAAACCGCAGAACTCTGTGAACTGCTGAAAAATCCCCCAAGCGCAGAAGAAGAAACCCTCCTGCACCTGCTGCGCGATCGCATCCCCCCGGGAGTAGATCAGGCGGCATACGTCAAAGCCGCCTTCCTCACCGGCATTGCCAAAGGCGAAGTCACCTCTCCCTTGATTTCCCCCTTGGAAGCCATCAAACTCCTCGGCACCATGTTGGGTGGCTACAATGTCCAATCCTTAATCGATTTGCTGCAATCCGGCGACAACACGATCGCCCAAGCTGCCGCTGATGCCCTCAAGAAAACCCTGCTGGTGTTTGACGCCATGCATGATGTCCTGGAGTTGTCCGAAACCAACCCCTATGCTCGTCAGGCGATCGACTCCTGGGCAAATGCCGAATGGTTTACCTCTCGCCCTCAAGTCCCCGAAAGCATCACCGTCACCGTCTTTAAAGTCCCCGGGGAAACCAACACCGATGACTTGTCCCCCGCCGCTGAAGCCACCACTCGCCCGGACATTCCCCTGCACGCCCAAGCGATGTTACAATCCCGCATGGCCGGGGCGCTAGAAACCTTAGCCGAAATCAAGGGCAAAGGGCATCCCATCGCCTATGTTGGGGATGTGGTGGGGACCGGGTCCTCCCGTAAATCTGCCATTAACTCCGTGCTCTGGCATATTGGCAACGATATCCCCTGTGTCCCGAATAAACGCGCAGGGGGCTATATCCTCGGCAGTGCGATCGCCCCGATCTTCTTCAACACCGCCGAAGACTCCGGTGCACTACCCATCGAGTGCGACGTCACCGCCCTCGAAACCGGCATGGTAATTACCATCCATCCCTACAAAGGACAAATCACCAACGAAGCGGCACAGGTGATTTCCACCTTCACCCTCAAACCCAACACCATCCTGGATGAAGTGCGCGCCGGAGGACGAATTCCCCTGATTGTCGGGCGATCGCTCACTGACAAAACCCGTAAGGCGATCGGACTCGACATCAGCCCCATCTTCACCCGTCCCTCCATCCCCACCGACACCGGCAAAGGCTTCACCCTCGCCCAAAAAATGGTCGGACAAGCCTGCGGCGTCCCCGGCGTCCGTCCCGACACCGCCTGCGAACCCCTAATAACCACCGTAGGTTCCCAGGATACCACCGGACCCATGACCCGCGACGAACTCAAAGAACTCGCCTGCCTCGGCTTTTCCGCCGATTTAGTCATGCAGAGTTTTTGTCATACCGCCGCCTATCCCAAACCCGTGGATATCACCACTCACAAAGAACTCCCCGACTTCTTTTCCACCCGAGGCGGCGTCGCATTACGTCCCGGAGACGGCATCATCCACTCCTGGCTCAACCGAATGCTATTACCCGATACCGTTGGCACCGGCGGCGACTCTCACACCCGTTTCCCCCTGGGAATCTCCTTCCCCGCCGGTTCCGGCTTAGTTGCCTTTGCCTCGGCCCTAGGGGTCATGCCCTTAGATATGCCTGAATCCGTCCGAGTGCGGTTTAAAGGGGAATTGCAACCCGGTGTCACCCTGCGCGATATCGTCAATGCCATTCCTTATGTTGCCATCCAAAAAGGATTGCTCACCGTCGAGAAACAGAACAAAAAGAATGTTTTCTCTGGGCGGATTATGGAAATGGAAGGCTTACCCAATTTGAAAGTCGAACAAGCCTTTGAACTTACCGACGCCACTGCCGAACGCTCCTGTGCTGGGTCTACTATTAAACTGAGTGAGGAAACTGTCGCCGAATACCTGCGATCGAACGTCACCCTGTTAAAAAATATGGCTGCCCGAGGCTATCAAGACCCTCGCACCATCTTGCGTCGGGTCGCCAAAATGGATCAATGGTTAGAGAATCCACAACTCATGTCTGCTGATGCGGATGCCGAGTATGTGGAAACCCTAGAAATCGACTTGAACGAGATTAAGGAACCGATTGTTGCTGCACCCAATGACCCGGACAACATTAAATTAATGTCCGAATGTGCTGGAGATAAAATCGATGAAGTTTTCATCGGGTCCTGCATGACCAATATCGGCCATTATCGTGCTGCTGCCAAGGTATTAGAAGGGGCGGGATTAGTCAAGGTTCGCCTGTGGATTTGTCCTCCCACCCGCATGGACGAAGAACAGTTAAAAGCTGAAGGCATTTACGAGATTTTCGAGGCAGCCAATGCCCGGACTGAGATGCCCGGTTGTAGCCTTTGTATGGGCAATCAAGCCCGAGTTGAGGATGGAGCAACGGTGTTTTCTACCTCGACGCGCAATTTCAATAATCGCATGGGCAAAGATGCGCGAGTGTATCTCGGTTCAGCGGAATTAGCAGCCGTTTGTGCCTTACTCGGACGGATTCCCACGGTGGAAGAATACCAGGAAATTGTGGCTAAGAAAATTAATCCGTTTGCTGATGATTTGTATCGGTATTTGAACTTCGACCAAATTCAAGGATTTGAGGATGAAGGTCGAGTGATTCCGTTGGAAGATTTGCCCAAAATTGAGGATATTTTGGGAATGCCTGTCGGCGCGGGTAAATAGTTACTAACTTTTAGGGACACGGCACTGCCGTGTCCTTTTCTTTGGCCGGGGTATTTTGAGAGTTGGGCAGTTTGTCCAAAATCGCTTGAAGCATTACGAATTGTAAAAAATTGAGGAAAGTGGGACGATCAATTTTATAATCAGTTTTAACCCTCCAAATGAATGAGGGAGAATAACCTGATTCATGCAAACTGAGGCGATCGCGAATCGTGAATGAAGCAAAATGAAGCCACAAATAATAAATGCTTCTACTCTGCCAATGGGACAGAGATGGTCTTGGAGGAAATTGAGTGATTTATGTCATGAAGATAGAAATATTGTAGGTCCAGAGTCGGAACGGGCTAAACAGTTACCCTATTTAAGTTTAGAACACATAGAAAGCAATACGGGTCGTCTCTTGAAGGATCCCTCAGAGTTAGCAGTGGATGAAGGGCAAAGTACAAGCTTTGCCTTTGATACCCGACATATTCTTTATGGAAAGTTACGCCCCTATCTCAATAAAGTTGCATTACCCACATTTTCTGGGCGCTGTACCACAGAATTCATCCCATTATTGCCTCGTTCCAATGTCTCCCGACGTTATTTAGGATGGTTGTTTCGGCGTCCAGACACCGTTGCCTTTGCGATGGAAGGAAAAACCGGTTCAAGAATGCCCCGTGCCAATATTAAAGAACTGTTAACCCTCCCAGTGCCAATTCCCCAAGATATTGAAACCCAAGAACAATTAGCCGATGAAATCGACGCGGAAATGATGAAAATCAAAAAAGCGAAAGAAGCACTGCAGGAACAACTGGCTTTAGTCGAAGAATTATCCCAAAGGATTTTGATGGATTTTCCGCTACAATTTTTGGCATTTGAAGGAGATTCATGACGACCGCAAAAATCAAAAAACTGGGCAAAAAAATTGCCAGTAATCAGGCCAGTTTAGATGAAATCACTCTGTTTGTTAGCCTATTAATGCAAGCGGCGGTGCAGGAAGTTAATGATAGTTTTTCTCCTAGGCAGTTAGTCAAACGCGATCGCCTAACCGAGCCTCTCCCCTTAGAAAAGCGGCAACTCTCATCGTATAGAACTCGGTTGGGAATGATTCTGGAATATGCAGTGAGTGCGACAATGGACTGGCTGATTCATCAAGCTTTTGAGGATGATTTGCGCCTAACCTTTGAGGTAGCACATAAGTATCCGGATTTTTTAATGCGCGATCGCTGCTTACAACCTTCAGTCCGAATTGAAATGAAAGCAGTCGATGCAGATTCGGATGAACAGTCTGCTCGATTTGAAGTTTTAAATAGTCTAATTAAAGGGGAAAAAGATGTTGTCATTCTCATCGGATGGGAGTGGTTTAAGAACAAGCTAGAAAATGGAACGCTCTGCGAATATCCCAGCATTTTTTCGTTTGTTGTTGTCCCAGCATCGGAATTGGCCCGCGAAAGGGATGAGAGCGTTAAATTACGAGGAGGTCGAGTAGAAATCGACAGGATATTGGTTCCGAAAAAGGGATGGCCCGGGGAGCTAAAACAAGATGAAGGCAATGCTGGAAAAATTCTGAGATTGGTACATAGTACGCGAAAAAAAGAACCCTTTAAGCTCTCCCAGTATATTCAACGTTATCTTCAATTTACTGATATCGTTGAATCCAGAAGAAAGCAAAATTTAAAAAATCAAAGGGAAGAATGAGGAATCTGGATAAAATTGGTAAAAATCCGCAGGATAGCAAGGGGAAGATTTTTAAAACACCCCAGGCACTCAATGCTGCTATTAAAAACATTTGTAACATCATGCGACGCTCCAATTGTGCCGGTGCGATGCAATATATTCCAGAATTGACATGGATTCTGTTCCTACGCATTTTCGATGAACAAGAAACCCATGAGGCGCAGCAAATTAAGGCGACAGGAAAACCCTACCCCTTTTCGATTCCCTCGCCGTACCGCTGGCAAGATTGGGGGAATCCGACTGGATCAAAGCGGTTGGAATTACAGCTAAGTTCGGTCGGAGCTTTTTTTAGGTTTGTTAATGAAGAGTTAATTCCCTATCTCAAAGCGCTTAAAAACCAACCCGATGTGACATCACGGCAGCGGGTGATTAGCCAGATTGTATCGAGTATCGATACAGTGAAGATTGATACGGAAGAGAATTTGATAGAAATTCTTGATAAAGTCCATGAGATTCGTTATGAAAATGTAGATAAAACGCATATTTTTCCCATTTCCCAGGTCTATGAAGGACTGCTGCTCAAAATGGGAGAAAAGTCAAACGACGGGGGGCAATTTTTTACGCCGCGTGAAATTGTGCGGGCGATGGTGAGGGCGACCCAACCCCAAAATGGTGAAACGGTTTACGACCCCTCCTGTGGGACCGGGGGTTTTCTAGCTGAATCCTACGCCTTTATCTGTCAAAATCGGGACAGACATCTGCATCAAGACTTGGAACCGATAAAAAACACCTTTTATGGACGAGAAAAAGAGAATTTGATTTATCCGATCGCCTTGGCAAATTTGGTCCTTCATGGACTGGATGAACCCCATTTATGGCATGGCAATACCCTGACGAGACAAGGGATTTATGAGGATTTATTTCAAGATGCGCCCCATCGCTTTGATATTATCTTAACGAATCCCCCATTTGGAGGGAAAGAAGGGAAAGAGGTTCAGAGTCGTTTTGCATTCAAAACCAGTTCAACCCAGGTCCTTTTCTTGCAAGATATCCTGAACAGTCTTAAACCCGGTGGACGCTGTGGAATTGTCCTGGATGAAGGGGTTCTGTTTCGGACGAGTGAGGCAGCATTTCTCCAAACCAAGCAACGGTTGCTCCAAGAATGTGATCTTTGGTGTATTGTTAGTTTACCTGAAGGGGTGTTTGCAAATGCTGGCACGACTTTGAAAACGAATTTGCTGTTTTTTACAAAAGGTAAACCCACAGAGCAAATCTGGTACTATGATCTGTCTTATTTGAAAGTGAGTAAGAAAAATTTATTAAGTCTTGAGGATTTTGAAGATTTTTTCAAGCGGTTACCGACAAAAAGTATTGGTTCTCATAGTTGGACCATTTCTCGGGAAGAAATAGAGGCCAAAAATTTTGACCTCAAAGCCGTTAATCCTCATCAGGAAGTGACACCAAAAGTTCGGAGTCGAGAAGAACTATTAGCACTATTGAAAGTTAAGAATAGGGATTTATCTGAGCTTTTGCAAGATTTCAAAAGACTCATGTGTTAAAATTTGTTTTTTTTTAATCGTACTTTCGACATTCTCATCTGTCACAGGCTGTCAAAAGCAAATTATGCAGAGTGAGTTAGTTAGTTGCAGGGCGTTTGAATGAAATTCCCAGGAAGTGAGCCGATCGCCCAAGGTTGGCGACTCCTCTTTTACCTCCCATTCCGATTACGCCCAGTCTGAGGAAAAGACCCCCTGGAACTCTACCCCTCTGGTTTAACTGGGATAGGTTTGGTAAACTGTATAAAATTTAACAGCGAAAAAGATGTTTTTGCGATCGCCACTGAAGCGCCTGAGACTGGAGTGCAAACATTGCCGCAGGATGATCAAATCTGGATCTGAGCGAGGGGTCAATCTCGGTCCTCCAGAAAAAAGTTCCGATTGTCCTGATAGCGATCGCAAACTGTCTTCAGGTGCTCATTATTACTCTCTCCCGATCCCCTTAATTCTAGTTCCCACCTCTGAGCAATCCCCTCTGAATTCATTAACAACAGAGCAAAAAACCGATGCGGACCGTCCCCCCTCTGTTGCTGACTGAGGAAGGAAAATCGCCGGTTAGACAGTTACCTGATTAGGGCCTCAGACCTCTAGCTCCTTCTACATCAGCACCAAATAGATTCACCTCATTGAGATTCGCACCTTGGAAATTGGCCCGCCTCAAATCCGCACCATAAAAATTGGCATTACTCAGATCAGCCGCGTTGAGGTTGGCATCTAAAAGTACGCTCCCGAGCAGATTTGCGGTACTTAAATTGGCTGCATTGAGATTCGCCTCAGACAGATTAGCCAGTTGAAAATTAGCACCTGTCATGTCGGCACCATTCAAGTTGGCGGTACTCAGGTTCGCACCACTGAGGTTTGCACCAATCAAGTTGGCATCAGTTAACACCGCACCCTGTAAGTCAATGCCACTCAAATCCGCACCATTGAGATTACACCTGGGACAGACTTTGGTCATTCGCAACTGTTGGAGGTCGGTCGCATTCGGTTCTGCTCCCACTGGAATCGCTACGGATACGGAAGTCAGTAGCATGACGGTCATGGCAATTACTTCTTTCATAGCACTCCCGCTATTGATCACGGTATGGCCGTCGATAACCCGTTCGTTATTTAGCATACACAACCTGGTGAATTTGGGTTGAAAAAGATCCATAAATACAATGGCCCTCAATTATCCACGATCCTCGATAGCTCAGGTCATTATGTATCCTCCAACTCCATTTTTAAATCTTTTTTGTTGATGGCTCAAGGTGACTATCGTTCGAGAGTTTGACCGGGATCATCTGACCCATTGAGGGTTAGGGGATCGTTGCCATCCCCTTGAGGATCGCGGTTTTGAGAGGCCGATCGCCGATGGCAGGGATAGCCTCAGCTTGGCGATCGCACCCCAGTGGTATGGAATGTTGCCGTGGAATTCCTTCCAAAGGGCAGATCGGGTGAAAGATGCCATTCACGCACTTGAGCGATGGAGTAGACTGCCTCGATCCGACTGATTCCAAAGGAATTGTCGAGGGCTGTAATCTCAAGAGCATTCTCTCTACTCACCCAACTGGCCAGAGTTCCCCAACTTTCCGGAAATCATATCACTGAAACTCTTGTGCATTCCCTACATTTAGTCATAAGTTGAATCGGCTTGCCCTATGCCTATAGATGGAAAAAATATAGCAGTCCTAAATGATTTATGACATATATAGATCCCCTCTCCCCCTTTGGGAGAGGCCTGTCCTGAGCTCTGAACCCTGAGCCCTGAGCCCTGAGCCCTGAGCGGGTCGAAGCCTGTCCTGAGCCCTGAGCCAGTCGAAGGGTCGAAGGGGGTCGAAGGGTCGAAGGGTCGAAGGGTCGAAGGGTCGAAGGGGGTTGGGGGTGAGGGCATTCCACAACGGATTTAGGATTGCTATAGAAAAATTTTAGCAATGGGTAACTCTAGTGAGTTTTGCCGGAATTGTCCAATTCTTCAACCCACAGGGAGCATCCTGCATCCTACTCCAATAAGGGAGCATCCTGCTCCCTGTGGTGAATTCTCTTGTCATCATGATTGAGACTGGCTGAGTATATACCGAACTCCCTGGATTCAATTCAGGCAGTAGGGGGCCCACTGGAGGGAGAAAACGGTCAAGGGTGAATCCCCAGCAAGTCAAAAAAGCCATCATCAAGTTCGTAACCGAGCATTTGAGACAGAGAAATTAGCTTAGACTTACTGGGTACGCCATGTTCCTGCAACAGCTTGGCGAGGGTAAAAATTTTGTTCATCAAAAAAATTTCCAACGCTTCGGGGTTGTATTGAATGCCCTCGGTGCGATGAAATTCGTGAGGGACCAACATCGCTACATAGCGGGCGAATTCGCCGGATTGGCGATCGAGTACCAAAGGCAACCAGGGATAGGTTGCATCTAATCGGATAAACCATAGACGGATCTCGGGAATTTCCGAGAGTTCGCGGGGGTCCGAGGGGTCCCGGGGATAATCGATTTCAAACTGCCAGGACAGATCCGGGTCAGTGAAGGGTTGATCCGGGGATAATTTAGCGATCGCCCCTTGGACGGGGGATAGGTCCAAATTGAGCAAACACTCGGAATTGAGGGCGATGATAATTGTCATGAAACCAGGGGCAGAAGGTAGAACTAAAATCGGAAAAGTTTAATGCAGGCGGTAAATCAGTAACCTATTCTACTGTATCAGGATAGGGCGGAGGGGTTACAGATGGAGGAGGATTCACAGATGGTTCGATTCACATCGTCCACAACCTCCGAAAACTGAAGCTAGACTGTGGCAGACCTTGGTGAGCTCCGTGGGCGATCGCCCACGGA
>NZ_JAFLQW010000659.1 GCF_017313335.1 Phormidium pseudopriestleyi FRX01
GAAGCGGGTCATGCTTTGGGCAACCATACTTGGAATCATCACTATCATAATGTCCCGCGAGAAGTTGCCGCCAAAGAAATCGAAGATACCAACGCCCTAATTTATGAAGTAACCGGATTTAAAACCGAGTGGTTTCGGCCTCCCGGTGGCGTCCTCACCAATGGATTAAATGGCTATGCACATAGTCAAAATTATGCCGTTGCCATGTGGTCATCTGATGCCCGTGAGTCTTCCTTTTCTAGTTCTGGAGCATTAGTTAACAACGTACTCAGTACCGCTAAACCTGGAGGAATTGTGCTGTTACATGATGGCGGTGGGAATCGTTCAGCCACCGTACAAGCTTTACCCATTATTATTGCTCAACTCAAACAACAGGGATATAAGTTTGTCACCTTACCCGAACTGTTAGAACTTTACGAACAGCACAAGCAAGCAACTCTGGCGGAAAGTAATCCCAATCCGACTCCCGTCCCGGATGGGATTGATTAGAGAACAATCAAATAGGTGAGATTTTTAGTTAGGGCAAAATTCACCTATTTTGACGGAGTTTGACTGAATTGGCGAGTACAGAGTTTCGCCTCATTTGCCGGAACCGATGGATTAGTTTTTAAATAATCTCGAACCCAATGGCAAGCATAAGTTAGGGAGTCAAGTTTGAGGAGGCGATCGAGATACCAGATGGTCATCACTTGTTCATCCGCTACCGAGGCTAAAATGGGCAGAGTCGGATGAAAAGCCACTGCCCGAACTCCCGCCTGATGACCTGTCAAAGTCGTGAGTAAAACCCCCTCTCGGGTCCAGATTTTAATGGTTTCATCAATACTACTCGTGGCAATTAAAGACCCATCTGGACTAAAATCAATTCCCCAAACTGCTGCTGTATGTCCGGTCAAAGTTTTGATTAACGTTCCATCTTTCCTCCAGAGTTTAGCCGTCATATCGCCACTCCCGGAGGCAATCATTTCCCCATTGGGACTAAAGGTAACTTTCCAAACCGCCGCATCATGACCGTTCAGGATTTTTAAAAGCTGCCCGGATGGGTTCCAAAGTCGAATCGTGGAATCGTTACTCGCCGAGGCCAAAATTTGACCATCTGGGCTAAATTCAACACTCCAAGTGGGGGCGGTATGTCCCCTTAACGGTTTTATCAAACCATCTTGGCGACTCCACAACCAAACGACTCCATTGGCATCTCCGGCAGCAAGTCTTTCACCGTTAAAGTCCCAATCAACCGATAATAAAGCAGCATTTGCATCATCAAAGGTCTGTAAAACTGTTCCATCAAGTTGCCAAATTTTGAGGGTTTTATCTTCGCTAACCGATGCGATAATTTCTTGATGAGGATGGAAATCGATATTGCCAATAGCAGCATTGTGACCTTCTAGGGTCTGTAACTTTGTGCCATCGAGTTGCCAGATATGGAACGTTTTATCACTACCTGATGTGGCGATCGCCTTGCCATTGGCACTGAATGATAATCCTCGCACTAACCCATTTAAACCATAAATTTTTTGCTGAAAAATGCTGTGGGTTTTCCAAAGAATTGCTACATTTTCTGCACCCGTCGAGGCAATTTCTTCGCCATCGGGACTAAAGGCCATTCCCCAAATGGCTGCATCATGACCTTCCAAGGTGGTGATTAACGTGCCATCCCGTTTCCAAAGTTTTACTGTTTTATCCCAGCTTACCGAAGCTAAAATGCTGCTATCCGGGCTAAATCTCAGTTCTTTAACTGTGGCATTATGGGCTTGTAAAGTGTGGAGGAGGGTTCCTTTTCGGGTCCAAATATTAATCATGCCATCGACGGTACCGGAAGCCAAAAGGGTATTATCGGGACTAAAGGCGATCGCATAAATCGGTGCTGGATGTCCAATCAACTCCCGGAGTTTACTCCCATCTGCATTCCACAACTGGATGGCATTATCAATTTTACCCGCTGCAACGGTTTGACCATCGGGACTAAATGCTACTGCCCGAATTCCGGTAGTTTCGCCTTCAAATCGAGTCACTAATTCACCTTGGGAATTCCAGGCTTCTACGGTACTATCAGACCCTCCAGAAATCACCTGTTCACTATCAGGACTAAAATCAATACTCCAAATCCCTGAAGTGTGGGCCGTAACCGAACTTAATAAAGTTCCATCTCGCTTCCAAAATTTAACTGTTTTATCATCTCCAGCCGAGGCTATAAATTTTCCATTGGGGCTAAACTTTACTGCCCGAACCACCGCTTGATGTCCCGTTAATGTTTGCAGAAGTTTACCATCTCGCTGCCAAAGTTTAAGGGTTCCATCAACCCCTGCGGTAACAATTTGCTGGCCATCGGGACTATAATCAACGGCTAAAACTGCCGCAGTATGACCATTAAGCCGATTAGACTCCTGAATCCTTAAAATTACTTGCCACAGTGCAGCATCAATGCTATTTTTTAGTTCTGGATCGAGAGTTCTGAACTGTTCTGAGCGGTCTTTTCCTTTAATAGCTTGCAGGAGAGCATTGAAACTTTTATTAGAGGCAAATAAGGCTTCTGATGATAAAGTAATCGCTCGAAGTTCGCTAATAGCCGTTTGTTGATATTGCTGATATGCGAAACCGCCTAAACTACTGGCCACTATCATCGCTACGCTGACAATTCCTAAGAGGAGATTTTGGCGCTTTAAGTGGCTCTGTTCTAATTTTAGGCGAGCTTCTAATTCTTGGAGTCGTTCCGCCTCTAAAGTTCTTTGAGTTTCTTGGCGGTCTAATTGTTGAGAAGCAGCCAGAAATTGATAATCCAAATTACTCAGACTTTTTCCCTGGGACCAAGCGAGAATATCTCGTAAGGCTTTCCCGCGTAATAGCCAGGACTTATCCTGATATCCGGATACAATCCAAGCATCGATCGCCTGGGAATAGGGCCGGAGATTTGCCAGTTGGTTAGCCACCCAATCAAAACTAAAAATTTTCTGATAAATGGGATTTTTAATTCGTAGGACTCCTTCTGATTTTTCGATTAATCCGGTTAAAATGAGTTCGGTTTGTTCTGGACTCTCATCGGCAGCAATTGGTTCAAATCCCGAGGATATTTCATCTTCTTCCGAGTGCAGGAGAATTTTTTGGTAGAGTCCAAGTAACCGTCCGACTCGCTGTTCGCTATAAAGCAGGCGATCGCAGATGGTTTTAAAATGTTCTGGCTCATCATGGGCTTTCCAATTTTCAATCAGATTGGTCTCTACTAAACTATTAATAAAATCTGGCGTTAATTCTCGGTAATTCTCCCCGGAGTGGTTGGAAATCATTTGACAGAGCTTTTGAGTCAGAAAAGGCTGACCTCCGGTCCAATACAGAATACGCTTTAAGGCTAATTTTGGGTCAGAAAACTGTTCCGATAACCCCGCCAATAATGGGGAATTTTCTTGAAATTCAAATCCCGCTAATTCAATAGCTTTTCCAATGTTAAAAGGAGTCCGACTTCCATCTGAAATTAAATCAGCCGGGGTCGCCACGCCAAATAAAGCAAAGGATAAACGGCCATAATCATCATAATCAGCACGCCGGTTATAACAGGCCCGAATTAGGGCAAAAAAATCATCGGTAGAAAAATTTAAACTGAGAACGCTATCAATTTCGTCAATAAAAATAACAATGGGTTCAGGGACTTGCGCCAGCAGAACCGTCTCTAAAAAATCACTTAAGCGATTGATATAAGAACAATGAGTGCGATCGCGCCACCAACTCAACAGATTGACCTGTAGCCGAAAAGCTTTGGTCAACAACCCCACAATCGAACCATACCACTGTTCTTGGGTGACCTCTTGGGTGCCAATGGCGGTGACATCAATTACCCCACAGCGAATTCCTATCGATTGCAAGCGATGGGTCGTTTGCACCCGCAAACTCGATTTGCCCATTTGCCGCGCATTAAACACATAGCAGAATTCCCCTTTTACCAATTCCTGAAATAAGGTTTCATCCGCTGGTCGGTTCACATAAGTGGGAGCATTAAAGGGCAAACTCCCGCCAACTTGATAAGAAAAATCAGAACTTTTAGAAAGTTGCATTGGCGAATTTAAACAAAATAAAAGAGTTCAAATTTCTAGGTTTTTCAAGGTTGAGTTAAAATCAAACGGCTATAGCCAGTTTAAATCATGATGACTTGATAATTTAGGGTGAGGGCTTCTCCCTTTTTGGGAGAAGGGGCGGGCTTACAAGAGTAGGTTTTTTACGCATAAGAGCACCTCCGGTTCCCTCCCCTTGGCAAGGGGAGGGTTAAAGTGGGGTCCTCCTGACGTGGCGATCGCCTGAGTTACGCACTCACAGTCGGCGATCGCGCCTGTATGAAGCCGGGTGCCAACCTCTTTCTTCGTGACATAGCAAAGCCACGTCCGGAGGACCCTCCACCCACCGATTCCTCGGGACATAGCAAAGCCACGTCCGGAGGACCCCACCCTAACCCTCCCCTTGCCAAGGGGAGGGGACCGTTCGTAAAAAACCTACTCTTGTAAGCACCCTAACCCTCCCCTTGCCAAGGGGAGGGGACCGTTCGTGTTCTTAATTGTGAGGCAAATCTCCCTGAACGTAAAAAACCTATTCTTGTAAGGAAGGGGCTCCGGGGGATGAGGGCAGACTGACCAAACATCGGATGCACCCGATGCTACCACTTCTTAAAAAAAATCCAATTACTAAAAGAGGCGGTATGTTTGTTCACCTAATTTAATAATGCTCTATGTTCCCCTTCTCTCCCTA
>NZ_JAFLQW010000251.1 GCF_017313335.1 Phormidium pseudopriestleyi FRX01
GACTCGGGACGATTCGTAATCCCCAACAGTCGCGCTTTATAGGCAGCAGAAAGACCCGTTCGGCGCTGATTTTCCATCGCTAGGGCCGCCAGAGTATCCGCAGTTTCCCCCGACTGACTGATACCGATCGCCAGAGTATAGGGGCGCAACGGGGCCGGTGCATAGCGATATTCTGAGGCATAGTTGACCGAGGTGGGAATTCCCGCCAACTGTTCTAGGAGGTATTTCCCGACTAACCCGGCGTGCCAACTGGTGCCACAGGCGAGGATTTCAATCTGTTGCAAATCGGTGTACAGTTCGGGATTAATGCCCAAATTAATCGGGGGGACTTGATTATCTCCCGGTCGCCACTCCCGGTTAAAATAGGCTTCCAAACAAGTGCGGACCACTGCCGGTTGTTCGTAGATCTCCTTATGCATGAAGTGGCGGAATCCTTGTTTTTCCACCAAAACCGGGTTGAGGTTGAGGAGTCGGGGGGTTTTTTTGAGGCGATCGCCTGCAAAGTTATAAACCTCCACCCCTAACGGCGTCAACCGTGCCATTTCTTCATTTTCCAAAGACAAGACAGCGCGGGTATAGGGAGCGATCGCCGGAGTATCCGAGGCACAGAAAAATTCCCCCTGTCCAAATCCCACCACTAAAGGGGCCTGCTGTCGAGCCACAATCAGTTCATCGGGGTAGTCGGCACAAATTACGGCGATCGCAAATGCCCCTTCTAATTTATTTACCGCCTTTCGCACCGCCTCAAAAAACTGGGAAATTAACGGCATATAACCCGGTGCATCCACCATCGGTTCCGTCATCAAATCCGCAATTAAATGGGGGATGACCTCCGTATCCGTATCGGACCGAAATTCATGACCTCTACCCTTGAGTTCCTCGCGCAACTCCCGATAATTTTCAATAATCCCATTTTGAACCACCGCCACTTTTCCGTGGGTGTCTGTATGGGGATGAGCGTTGTATTCCTCCGGTTTACCGTGAGTCGCCCAGCGAGTATGTCCGATACCGATTTGAGCGGGATTGTCGATGCCTTGGATTTTTTCTCGCAGGTTGTGCAGCTTACCTTTTGCCCGGACACAATTGAGTTTTCCCTCCCAAATTGTGGCCACTCCTGCTGAATCGTAACCGCGATATTCTAGTTTTTCCAATCCGGCGAGTAAAATATCTTTCGCCGCTTGAGTGCCAATATAGCCAACAATTCCGCACATTTATCCGTTAACTCCTCTTGATACGGTGCAATGGATAGAATTTTAGTTTTTCCGTGCTGTTACTGCTATAATTACATCCCTTTATAGTTTCCTAACGTGCAACTACCTCTCAAGTGGCGATCGCCCGGTATGAGCAGAAATCGACAGTGCGATCGGAGGATGAAAATAACCCCTACAGCAAGTTGATAGTCTCTTCCCCTGCCCAGTCTGTGATTCCGGAAATGAGTTCCCCGGTGCACCTGAACGCGAAAAAAGAGGGGCGCAAGGCTCCCTCTTTCTATTTAAACTCTAAATGATTTAAAAGCACCCTTGAACCAAAAGGGCCTTCAAATCATCCAACTCTAGTAAGCCAGACCCATACTGCGAGTCGTTTCAGCGCCGAGATAGACTCGGATGCTCAAAAAGTCTGTCGGACAGGCAGTTTCGCAACGCTTGCAACCTACACAGTCTTCAGTCCGGGGAGAAGAGGCAATCTGGGCAGCCTTACAGCCATCCCAGGGGACCATCTCCAGAACGTCTAAGGGACAAGCCCGAACGCATTGTGTACAACCGATGCAGGTGTCATAGATTTTTACGGCATGAGACATGGATTATAAGCTCCCAACGTGTTCTCAACAAATTTTTGGATCTGGTAATAGCCGCTTTAACCGCTAGAGTAAGCGTTAAAGCTGTCGAAATCTTGGCTTAGTTTATCGTAGTCCTACCTACTCCTCTCAGAAAAGGAGCGAGAACTTAAAAGATCGTAATATATTGCCCGGTCCTTTTACTAGAGGGATCCGGTGGCGATCGCCCTTAACCCGTTTCCAGCCCGCCTATCTTCATCATTTTGTAACAAATCTTTACCAATTCCCGGGGACCTATCTTCAATGGCGCTCAATCAATTCCCCCGTTCGTAGTAACGACTTCAGTCGTTTCCGATGTTCGTAGTAACGACTTCAGTCGTTTCTACAAACATCGGATAAGTTTTAAAGTCCCAATTTTTCTAAGACGGGGCGAGTGGAGACTACATGACGATCTAATCCTAGTGCTTTGGGGGGGATGCCTACGGCTAAGGCGACTAATTGCGGTAGATGGAGGACCGGGAGATCTAACTTATGACCCATGAATTTAGCCACTTCTGGTTGCCGGGAGTCTAAATTCAGGTGACAGAGGGGACAGGGAGTGACTAAACAATCGGCACCGGCGGCGATCGCCTCATCCAAATGAGTCCCCGCCATTTGAAACGCTTGGTCTGTGGCATAGCTGGATAGGGGCCAACCACAGCATTGGGTGCGTCCTGGATAATAGACTGGAGTGGCTCCTACGGTCCGAAATATATTTTCCATCGATTCCGGTTGGTAGGGGTCATCATAAGGGATTGTTTTTTGAGCGCGCAGTAGATAGCAGCCATAGAATGCCGCACATTTGAGTCCACTGAGCTTGCGTGTCACTCGTTTTTGGAGTTCATCGAGTCCATAGTCCGTGACTAAGGCCCATAATAGATGTTTGACTTCCGTGGTGCCTTGGTAGGGAGCACAATTTTGTTTTTGGAGTAACCCATTAATCTGGTTGAGATAAGCGGGGTCCGAGGTTTGGAACTCTTTGAGACGCTCATCCACATGACCAATGACCCCTTGACAAGTGCTGCAATGGGTGAGTAGGGGGAGATTGAGTTGTTCAGCGAGGGCAATATTGCGGGCGTTGACGGTATCTTCTAGGAGGCGGGAATCTTCTTTGAAGGTGCCGGAACCACAGCAGGAGGCTTTTTTGAGTTCCAGCAGTTCAATGCCGAGGGCTTTGGTTAAGGCGGCAGTGGATTGATAGAGTTCGCCGCAGGCTCCTTGAGCAACACAGCCGGGAAAGTAGGCGTATTTGAGGGTAACTGATGGCATGGCAGTGGCACAGTTGAGAGGACGGTAGGAGGCGATCGCCCGAGTCGGTCAAGGCGATCGCTTCTTCTATTATTATTATGATGTTGCGTGGGGCGCTGCACTACCCTTTCTTAATTGCAGCTTAATTTTAGAAGCGGCTAGAGCCTGACTAGACCCGGGCATTGGTCCCTTACAACAGTAGGGTTTTTATGTTCAGGGGAATTGGCCTCACATTTAAGAACACCTCCGGTCCCCGGACCTTGGCAAGGTCCGGGGACCGGAGGTACTCTGTATGCGTAAAAACCCTCCTATTTTAAGGGCATTGGTCCTGGGTCCGTGGTTGTTGTTGATAGGTCCTGGGTCATTGGTCCGTAGTCGGTGAGTATTCAACAATCCAAACGACAAATGACAAATGACAAATGACGAATGACAAAGGAAAGAAAAGCCGAAGAAATCCCGTGTGGGTGATGCATCTTTCAGATAAGATGGGAAAATGGCCTTCTGCCAGTCATCGGGCATAGGAGTTTTAGAAACGACTAAGGGCCAGACCGACAAAACAGGGCAGGGACAATCGCAGGTTAGAACGGCCCCACCCCAGCCCAAATTTGTAATGATTTGCTGCATTCTAAAGAGGACATCCCCATGAGTCAAGAAGACATTTTTTCCCAAGTCAAGAAAATTGTTACGGAGCAACTGGAAGTCGAAGGTGATCAAGTCACATCATCCGCCAGCTTTGCCGAAGATCTCGGCGCTGATTCCCTGGATACAGTGGAACTGGTGATGGCATTAGAAGAAGCGTTTGAGATTGAAATTCCTGACGAAGCAGCAGAAAAAATCACCACCGTCCAAGAGGCAGTGAACTACATCGAGAGCCAAGTTGCAGCAAAAGCATAAAGCAGACTGCTTTCACCTGGATTCTGCGTGTTTGGTGTGGCAGCAAGAGATACAGCAATCATGACCAGCTTAGAAAGAAAACGAGTTGTTGTTACGGGTCTCGGTGCGGTTACGCCGATCGGCAATACCTTACAGGAATATTGGTACGGGTTGTTGAGCGGACGTAATGGCATTGGTCCTATTACCCTATTCGATGCGTCGAGTCATTCCTGCCGGATTGCCGGTGAAGTGAAAGGATTTGACCCCCATGACTACTTGGAAAAAAAAGAAGCCAAGCGCATGGATCGATTTGCTCAGTTTGCGATCGCCGCGAGTAAGCAAGCGATCGCCGACGCCAGCTTCGAGATTAATGAACTCAACGCCGAGCAGGTGGGTATCGTCATCGGCAATGGCATCGGTGGCATGAAGGTAATGGAAGATCAGCAAACGATCTACCTCAATCGCGGTCCGGACCGATGCAGTCCATTCATGGTCCCGATGATGATCGCCAACATGGCGGCAGGTTTGACTGCCATTCATACCGGAGCCAAGGGACCCAATTCTTGTGTAGTGACGGCTTGTGCAGCGGGTTCCAATGCCGTGGGAGATGCCTTTCGCCTCATCCAAGGCGGATATGCTCAAGCAATGATTTGTGGGGGAACAGAAGCGGCAGTGACACCGCTATCCGTTGCCGGGTTTGCAGCAGCGCGGGCAGTTTCCACCCGGAATGATGATCCGCTTCATGCCTGCCGTCCTTTTGATCGCGATCGCGATGGATTTGTCATGGGCGAAGGAGCGGGCATTTTACTCCTCGAAGAACTGGAGCACGCTCTGGCACGAGGGGCAAAAATCTATGCCGAAATGGTAGGCTATGCCATGACCTGTGATGCCTATCACATGACCTCCCCCGTCCCCGGTGGTGCAGGGGCCACGCGAGCGATGTTACTCGCGATGAAAGATGCCGGACTCTCACCGGAACAGGTGAGCTACATCAATGCTCACGGCACCAGTACCGCCGCCAACGATAAGACTGAAACCAACGCGATTAAAAACGCTTTGGGAGACCATGCTTACAAGGTGGCAGTCAGCTCTACAAAGTCAATGACCGGACATTTGCTAGGAGGTTCTGGCGGCATTGAAGCCGTGGCAACAGTTATGGCACTCGCCAATGACAAAGTGCCACCGACAATTAACCTGGAGAATCCAGATCCGGAGTGTGACCTGGATTATGTGCCTCATCATAGCCGGGACTGCCCGGTGAATGTGGCCCTCTCCAATTCCTTCGGGTTTGGGGGACATAACGTCACCCTAGCCTTTAAAAAGTACCAATAAAGGGTAAGGTGGCAAGGTTGCCGGATGAAGTTTGTTTTCAAGTTTTACCTTAACGGTTAAGCCAACAGATCACGGGTTTCATTCTCGATGCTCGCTCCTTGTCACTTGACCCTTGCCCATCGATCCGGGTGATGGAATCATGGAATTAGCCGTTTGAGGCGATCGCGAGGGGTAGACTTTCGCTGATCACCCCAAATCGCCCTATATTACCAGACCCACCTTAGACAAAAGACCTTCATTTACACAAAAGAAACTATGGCCGTATCTGCTCCAACCAAACAATCACTAGAAGAACTCTGCATTAACAGCATCCGCTTCCTGGCGATCGATGCAGTAGAAAAAGCCAACTCCGGTCACCCCGGTTTACCAATGGGTGCAGCGCCAATGGCGTTCGTCCTTTGGGATAAATTCATGCGGTTCAACCCCAAAAACCCCAAGTGGTTCAACCGCGATCGCTTTGTCCTCTCCGCTGGACATGGCTGTATGCTCCAGTACGCCCTACTTTATCTCACCGGCTACAGAGGCTTAGAATTAGAGGACCTCAAACAATTCCGCCAGTGGGAATCCAAAACCCCCGGTCACCCCGAAAACTTCCAAACTGAAGGCGTCGAAGTCACCACCGGACCCCTCGGCCAAGGAATTGCCAATGCCGTCGGTTTGGCTGTAGCTGAAGCCCACCTCGCCGCCAAATTTAACAAACCCGACCTCAAAATCGTTGACCATTACACCTACGTCATCGTGGGCGATGGCTGCAACATGGAAGGGATTTCCGGCGAAGCCTGCTC
Organism: Phormidium pseudopriestleyi FRX01; assembly: GCF_017313335.1. Lineage (GTDB taxonomy): Bacteria > Cyanobacteriota > Cyanobacteriia > Cyanobacteriales > Laspinemataceae > Laspinema > Laspinema pseudopriestleyi. The sequence goes on from NZ_JAFLQW010000251.1 coordinate 6,052, forward strand.
TTTAGCCGGTCACTGGGGACTTGGTAAACTGATCGCCTTCTACGACGACAACCACATCTCCATTGATGGTTCCACCGACATCTCCTTTACCGAAGATGTCAGCAAGCGCTTTGAATCCTATAACTGGCACGTCCTCCACGTCGAAAACGGTAATACCGACCTAGATGCCATTGCCAAGGCGATCGCCGAAGCCAAAAAAGTCACAGACAAACCCACCTTAATCAAAGTCACCACCACCATCGGCTTCGGTTCTCCCAACAAAGCCAACAGCCATGATGTCCACGGTGCGGCCCTCGGTGCTTCCGAAGTGAAAGCCACCCGCGAGAACCTCGGCTGGAACTATGGTCCCTTTGAAGTGCCCGAAGATGCCCTCAGCCACTTCCGCAAGGCTGTCGATCGCGGTGCCAAATATGAAGAAGAATGGAACAGCCTCTGGACTCGCTACAAAGCCGAGTATTCCGAAGAAGCTGCCGTCTTAGAACGGATGATGAGTGGCAAACTCCCCGATGGCTGGGACAAATCCCTCCCCACCTTCAAACCCGGTGAGAAAGCTGATGCCACCCGCAACCAATCCGGTGCCTGCTTGAATGCGATCGCCGGAGTCCTCCCCGACCTAATCGGCGGTTCCGCTGACTTAGCCCCCTCCAACAAAACCTTACTGAAATCATCCAAAGATTTCCAAAAAGGTGCCTACGAAAACCGTAACGTCCGTTTCGGCGTCCGCGAACATGGCATGGGTGCCATCTGCAACGGCATCGCCCTACATGGTTCCGGTTTAATCTCCTACGGTGCCACCTTCTTGGTGTTTACCGACTATATGCGCGGTGCCATCCGTCTGTCCGCCCTCTCTCAAGCTGGGGTAATCTGGGTCATGACCCACGACTCCATTGCCTTGGGTGAAGACGGCCCGACTCACCAACCCATCGAGCATATCCCCTCTCTGCGCGCAATTCCCGACCTGATCGTGCTGCGTCCAGCCGATGGAAACGAAACCTCCGGTGCCTACAAAGTCGCCGTGGAAAAAGCCAAAGGCATTGGTGCAGATCATCCCTATCCCTCCCTATTGGCCCTGTCTCGCCAAAACCTGCCGAACCTGGAAGGAACCTCCATTGAAGCCGTTGCTAAAGGCGGTTACATCCTTTCCGATAGCGAAGGCACTCCGGAGATCATCTTGATCGGAACCGGCGGCGAACTCTACCTCTGCGCGGAAGCGGCTGAAAAGCTCCGTGGACAAGGGAAGAAAGTCCGGGTCGTCTCCATGCCCAGCTGCGAACTGTTCGACGATCAAGACGAAGCCTATCGCGAATCCGTACTACCCAAAGCAGTCAAGAAACGGCTGGTGGTAGAAGCCGGTTCTAGCTATGGCTGGCACCGTTACTTCGGCGACCAAGGTTCCTCGATCAGTGTCGATCGCTTCGGTGCTTCCTCTCCCGGTGAGGTCGCTTTGGAACGGTTTGGATATACAGCAGATAATATTGCTGCCAAAGCATCTGCGCTTTAAGTATAGTATATATACAATAAGCTCAGGTAGAGTGTCGTTACCTCGAATGACACCCTAACCGAAAATAAAAAGGCTCTCTAATTTTAGGGAGCCTTTTTATTATTATTAGGTCTTTCAAACCTGAATTGCGTTTTAGAAACCGGGTTTTTTAACAATCCGGTCAGTTGAGATTACAAAAGGTGCACAGTGCTCGCCGTGGACCCGTCGGCTTCAGCAAACAAATGAGGCAGCATTAAACAAGAGACTACCGCATTATTTGAACCGTACCACGTCTAAAGCCGGGGGATTCCTGCCTACCCCAAAGGGCGACAGCGGGACATTCAAGTATCCCTCTAGACCATCAAAACAACTATCCCTAAAAGAAAAGAGATGATGCAATTTGGCTTACTTCTTTA
>NZ_JAFLQW010000186.1 GCF_017313335.1 Phormidium pseudopriestleyi FRX01
CCCTTCGACCCTTCGACCCTTCGACCCTTCGACCCTTCGACCCTTCGACCCTTCGACCCTTCGACCCTTCGACTGGCTCAGGGCTCAGGGCTCAGGGCTCAGGGCTCAGGACAGGCCTCTCCCAAAGGGGGAGAGGGGAGAAGACAGATGTCATAAATCATTTAGGATTGCTATAGGACCCTTAACGGGACAGGGCGAGCCCCCGAGAGCCTCTGGGTTCAGACCCGAAATCCAGTCAAAATCAAGGGGTTCTAGGCGATCGGCCCATCCCCATAAAACTCTCTAAACCGGCAAAAAAGCAGACAAATTGTCCCCGGTTCTGCTACAATTGCTTTAGCCTTGGGGCTGTGGCTCAGTTGGATAGAGCAAGCGCCTCCTGAAGCATCGGGCACCTTGGAGGAAACTCCAGGAGTGAATGTGGTCAAATTCAAGAAAGCCTAAGTCTATGTTCCGCTTTCCAATCAAAGCCAATGGACAGATAAGGTAATCTTGAGCCAAGCCTTTGAATGGCTAAACAACTACAGGCATCGGAAAGAATTGACGTTTGCTCCGGTCCCCATGTAATTCTAGCTGTCAAAGGAAGGTGCAGAGACTGGTTTGAGAGAGCCATTAGAGATGGACTTTAATGTCGCATCCAAAGTAGAACAACGAGGCGTTTTAGTGGGGATGTTATTGGGTCAGGGAAGAAGAAATCAAAACAATTTCTATATTTCCCATCGAGCTACCCAAGAGAATTACGTTTTGTTTAAAAAACAACTTCTCGAACAAATCACCCAACAGCCGGTTAGCATCCGACCTCGAACCACCAAGCGAGGAGAGCAACTCCTCCAGTTAGAACCGAAGTTGATTCCCTTAACTCGGGTCTTGGTCAAGAAACTTTATTGCGGCGGGATTAAAACTGTCACAGCGAAGTTTCTAAACCTCTTAACCCCCGCTGGAATCGCTTTATGGTTTTTAGACAGAGGGTCCAAGTCCTTTAAAAAAAGGAATGGAAAAATTCACGCCCTAGAAGTGTATTTAAACACCACCCTCTCTGAATGGGAAAATGAAATCATTATTGATTATTTTTCAGAAATTTGGGGATTTAAGTGGGGGCTGAGTAAAACCTCGGAGGGCTATCGACTGAAAATGGGGACTCAAGAGGGAAAACGATTTCTCGCTTTCATCACCCCTTACGTCCCGGACAGTCTACGCTATAAAGTACAAACCTCCTCAAACGTAACGGCCACCGCCTACGGACCTGAAGTCTAAGGTGAAGGAATAGTCCAGAGAGTGAGGAAACTCACACAAATCTGAAGCGCTAGGTCGCCGGTTCAAATCCGGCCAGTCCCGTTCTCTGTTAGTCTATAGTACGAAAACTTGCACCCGGTTCATGGATCGTGAACTCGGGTGGCTCGTTCGGTGACTACGGAATCAATAGTTGGTAACTTGAGATATGTTGTTGAAGATCTGTCTGAAAGGAAGACTTCACGGGAGTGCAAAAACGAAGCGGTCCCTGGGCAGATCTGGGGTATGGCTGCTTTTGGGATTGTCCCTAATCGGCGCGATCGCCTACAAACAAATCAGAAACTATATTGATACCCCCCAAGCCCTGTTAGTCTTGGGGGGTGCTTTAGAGCGAGAAGAATTTGCCGCCGAATTTGCCCGAAAAAATCCCCATTTACAAGTCTGGGTCTCTGGAGGCAGCAATCAAGAATATGCCGAATGGGTATTCTCCAACGCCGGGATTGACCTGGAACGGGTGCATTTAGACTATCAAGCTCAGGATACTGTCACCAACTTCACAACTCTAGTGGATCAGTTAAAATCCCAGGGGATCGAGAGTGTCTATTTGATTACCTCCGATGATCATATGCGCCGCGCCCAAGTGATTGGGGAGATTGTCTTAGGGAGTCGGGGGATTAGCTTCAAACCCCTACCCGTCCCTTCGGGGCGATCGCCCGAACCCATCGAAAAAGCCATTCGCGATGGTGCCCGAGCCATTTTGTGGGTCACCACCGGATACACCGGGGCCCGTTTTGCCCCAGTCCACGGGGACGAGGATTAATACTCCATCCGGTTAAAATAAAAACCCACTTCAGGGTGCGGGTTTTTATAGACATATCATACTCCATACGGTATTTAAAGGTCTATAAAAATTTCTTGTAGGGGCGCAATGCGCCCCTACAAATACAGCTTGACGCGGGTCGTTTTTATAGACTTATCAGTACCGTATGGAGTATCACAACCGGATTCCATATCAGATGACTCACCTGCCTAAATCATGTAACCCATGAATTACCTCGACACACTGCTGAGTTATCGCCTCCAACACCTCTCGCTTCGTGGAAGATGGGGCGGGGATCACCTCGCCAATGCGGATGGTAACCGGAACAGGTTTGGGAACGAGACTGCCTTTTTTAACGATCGCCTGAGTCCCCCAGAGACTCACCGGCAACAGAGGCACTTGAGCCTTAGCCGCAATCAGGGCCGCACCGAGTTTGGGGTTGTAAATGCGGCCATCGGGACTCCGGGTGCCATCTAAGAATAGCCCCGTGGCCCAACCGGCTTCAAGGGAAGATAATGCCGCCCGCATTGCTGCGCGATCGCTCTCTCCTCGACGGACTGGATAGGCCCCATACAGAGAAATCGCCTGTTTTAAAACTGGAATTTCAAATAACTCTTCCTTCGCCATAAAAGCAACCGGACGGTTCATACAGTTAGAGAGAATCGGGGGGTCATAATCACTGGCATGATTGCTCACCACCACAAAAGCACCTGACATGGGCACATTTTGAGCCCCATAGATCCGCCCCCGGAAGTAGGTATGAAGCATGGGGCTAACCACAGGCCACTTAAACAAGTGATAGAGAAATAAGCTGGCAACAGGTTCGCGGGTTTTTGCCACAACAAATGAGGAATCAACAATTAAGAATGAGGAATGAGGAATGAGGAATTAATACCAAATCCGGCTGTCAAAGACCTGTTTTCTCCATTAGCCCGCGCAGGCGGGCTTCGTCCGCAAACGCCCCACCCTTTAGGATTCTGTTGGCGAATCAAGAAAGAGACCTCTCCCCAAACCCCTCCCCTAAGAGGGGAGGGGCTTTCCGGCTCCCCCTGACCTCTTAGGGGAGGGGGTGGGGGGGTTAGGTCTCCCGTTAACCAACAGAGTCCTTTAGGGTGCGGGTTAAAACAAACGGCGTCTGTTTTCAGAAAAATTATGCTGGTAAGTCTGCCGCTGTGCTGACATTCGCGACGACTAAATCGGAACAGGTGCGTTTGATTAAATTACTCAGAACCTTGCCCGGTCCAATTTCTACCACGCTTTCGATGCCTTCTTGGGGGAGTTGTAACATGATTTCCCGCCAGCGCACCGAGCCCGTCATCTGCCGAGAGATCCGCTGTTTTAAGACCTCAGCTTTGGTTTCCGGGGTGGGGTCGGTATTGGACAAAACCGGAACAATCGCATCGGTAAAGGGAACGGCATCGAGAGCATTTTGGAACTGAGCTTGTGCGGGTTCCATGAAGGGGGAGTGATAGGCCCCGGCCACATTTAATTTCACGGCCCGTTTGACTTTGATGGCGGAAATCACCGCCTCTACAGCGTCTGGAGTCCCGGAGATGACTACCTGTCCATCGCTGTTGTCATTGGCGAGGACGACATCGGGAGTGGCAGTAATTTGAGCATCCAGTTGTTCTCGGTTGAAGCCAATCAGGGCGGTCATTTGACCTCCGGCGACTGTATTCATTAATTCAGCGCGATATTTGACCAGTTGTAATCCGGTTTCAAAGTCAAAGACGCCAGCGGCATATAGGGCGACATATTCGCCCAAACTATGACCGGCAACGAGGTCCGGTTGTTGATGCCGATCGCGCATTAAGTCAACCAGAATGCTCTCGACAACATAGAGACTCGGTTGAGTGTACAGACTGCTGCTGAGTTTATCTTCAGCGTTGGCGCAAATTTCCAGAACGGACCAGCCGAGGATGGTTTCAGCAGCGGCATATTTTTCTTGAGCAATGGGTAAGTTTGCTAAATCTACACCCATGCCTAGGGCTTGGGAACCTTGTCCGGGAAACACCCATGCTGTTTTCGTCATTCGTCAATTTTTCGTTGTTATGGGTCAATAAATAGAGGGAGAGTGACTGAGGGTGGGTTATCCCCATTCAAAAATGGCAGCACCCCAAGTCAGTCCTGCACCAAAACCGGCAGCGGCAATGACATCTCCGGGTTTAATTTTGCCCGATCGCACCGCTTCATCCAAGGCGAGCGGGATAGAAGCGGCGGAGGTGTTGCCATAGTTGGCGAGATTGCCCAGGACTTTATGAGTGGGAATGTTGAGTCTGACGGCGACGGCATCGAGAATGCGCTGATTGGCTTGATGCAGCAACAGCCAGTCCACGCGATCAACCTCGATATCGGCGCGATATAGGGCTTTTTCGATGACTTCCGGGACTCGTTTGACGGCGAAGCGGTAGACTTCTTTGCCGTTCATTTCGATGAACTGGTAGGTGCCTTGACCGACGGACACCGTAGGGGTGAGGGCTTTCTCTTGGGGTTGGAAAGCCAGAGTCAGACAGTCATTTTGACGGCCATCGCTGCACAGTTCAAAACCGAGGAGGCGATCGCGAGTGGTGTTGGCCTGCATCACCACGGCACCTGCACCATCGCCAAACAAAATACAGGTGCGGCGATCGGCCCAATCCACCCAACGAGAGAGGACATCCGCCCCAATGACCAGCACATTTTTGTACACTCCCGTGCGGATAAATTGGGCAGCGGTGACGAAACCAAACAGAAAACCAGAACAGGCAGCGGTGAGGTCGAAGGCGACTGCCCGAGTTGCGCCTAGATTGGCCTGAATTTTGGAAGCACTGCCAAACAGGTCATCTGCCGTCGAAGTCGCCAGAACAATCAAATCCAGGTCTGTGGGTTGGATACCGGACATGGCGATCGCCTCTCGGGCTGCCTGAGTCGCCAGTTCCGTGAGGGATTCTTCCACAGAAGCCACCCGTCGGGACTGAATCCCGGTGCGAGACTCAATCCACTCCTCCGAAGTCTCCACCATCTGACAAAGCACTTGATTGTCTAGGACGTTCGCTGGAGTCGCCGAACCGCTTCCTGTAATTGCAATGCCTACCTCTATTTCTTTCAAACTGATTCTCCCTCGGTCGGTTCTTGAGTCATACGCGGTTATTCGAGTATCCCTGGCGCGCGATCGCCGCTGGATTCGGTGCCGTCAACTTTCAGGCGTCGGTTCGGGTACTGCCGTTAGCTGCTTCTGTAATTCAAACTGGGACTGCATTCGATCAATCACATTGTGGTCGATGGCATCTTTTGCCAAGCGAATCGCATTATAAACCGTGGCGCCTTGGGAACTGCCGTGAGTAATAATGCAAATTCCGGCTACTCCCAATAATAAGCCCCCGCCCCGTTCTACATGATCAACCCGTTGCTTAAACCGTTTCAGACTTGGTTTTAACAGCGTCACCCCGATTTTCCCTTGAATTCCCTGGGTCAACTCTTCTTTGAGAATATTCAGAACAATTTCCCCAAGCCCTTCAGCGAACTTCAAGACGACATTGCCGACAAAGCCATCACAGACGATCACATCAAAGTTACCCGACAGAATGTCGCGACCCTCCGCGTTCCCGAAAAAGGGAACCAGTGGATTGTCAACCAACATCTGATGGGTGCGAAGGGCCTGATCGTTGCCCTTCGAGGGTTCTTCCCCAATATTGAGCAGTCCTACCTTGGGTTCTTCTACCCCCAAAACGTATTGGCTGTAAATCGTTCCCATCACCGCGAACTGTTCTAGGAACTTGGGACGACAATCAACGTTCGCCCCCACATCCAAAATCAGAACGGACTTATTGGGAACAATAGTTGGAAAAATGGCACCAATGGCTGGCCGGTCAATACCTCGCAGCCGCCCCAAATGTAAAAGGGCTGCCGCCATTGCCGCACCGGAGTGCCCTGCTGAAATAATGGCCTGAGCTTGGTTCTTTTTTACCAATTCCATCGCCACTCGAATAGAAGAGTTGCGCTTCCGTTTTAAAGCGCTTAAAGGCTCCTCGTGCATTTCCACCACTTCATCAGCCGGAATAATTTCCACCTGATTCAGATTGGGGAAATTGGCGTCTTTTTGATGTTCCTTGAGGCAGGAGTCGATCTTGTCAGGATCGCCGACCAAAAGAACATCTACGTCCAACTCGGAGGCTGCTTTAAGCGCTCCCGTGACGATTGCTGTAGGGGCATTATCCCCGCCCATAGCATCTATAGCGATCCGTGCCCGTGAAGATCCCATTGATCGAAGTCATAGAAACCTTACAAATTTTACCAGAAGCCTTATACCATCGCATAACTCTTCCGAATCGTTTCTGAGGATAATTTTTTTTCGGGGGATTCTTCCGTGGAAAGACATTAACTGCAAGGACGGTCCCCTCCCTCCGGTTCCCGGACCTTGGCAAGGTCCGGGTTAGGGTGGGGTCCTGGTGACTTAGCGTAAGCCAAGTCACCAGTAATGGTTGATTGAAGTGTCGGAGTGACGCTATATCGGCTATTAACGCGGACAGAGGTTGGACCCGTCTCCATACAGGGGTGATCGCTGCTCATCGTGCGTAACTCAGGCG
>NZ_JAFLQW010000384.1 GCF_017313335.1 Phormidium pseudopriestleyi FRX01
ATGTAGGGGTTTGGTCACCAAACCCTCTTGGAAAAAGTAGTTTCCTCATGAGACGCTTAAGCCACGTCACGAGGAAAAACATGGAGTTAGGTTGAGAGCATTTGGGTAAAAAACCCACTCTTGCCCCCCTAGGGTTCCGAGATCCCCATTGTTTTGGATAATGGAAAGGCGAACCTCAACCTTCTGTTTTTGTGAGTCTTATGGCCGATCAAACTCCCGATTCTCCTACTGGGTCCTCCCGCCCTCCTTCGGGCCCATCCAGGCCCCGGGGTAAACAATCCCTCCCACCGGAAAAATATGCTCGATTAAGGGCTGAGGCTGCTGCGCCCTATAAGGGACTGCGTAAATTTGTTTATGTAGTCTGTGGTGCCTCCGGTGGCATTGGCGCTTTTGTGTTTCTAGCGCAACTATTAGCCGGTCGTGAAGTTGGCGCGGCACTGCCTAATTTTGCCCTGCAACTCGGGGTTGTCGCCCTAATGGTTTGGCTCTTTCGGTTAGAAAAAGCCGACTGAAGCCGCCGAGAATGCTGGATTGTTCTGCTCCAGTCAGGACAACGATCGCGCTTTTACTCTACCGGGTTGGGGAGCATTTATTCTGATTAAGTCTTTTTCTGGCTTATCGCTGTTAATGCTCCCCCGGTGGATTTCTGTCCAATGTTTCTGATCCCCTGATCATAATATATAAGGAAACCGGCCCTTTCCCGTTGAACCTCTTGGCCCCAGTTAGGGTGCCATCACCAAATAAGGAGAGGCGATCGCTTCGGCTTGACCCGCATTCACTAGGGCCTGGTAAACAAAGGCCGCAACATCGGCGCGGGTTGCCTCTTGACTCGGATTGAGGCGATCGCGAATTGGATAATTCACCACTAAGCCCTGTTCCGTCGCCCCGGCGATCGCCGTCTGCGCCCAATCCGGAATCCCACTCGTATCCGAAAACACCGATAACACCGCCATATTCTCAGAACGCAATCCCAACCCACTGGCTAGGGCCACCAGCACCTGCACCCGAGGAATCTGCTGTTCCGGGCGGAACTGATTTCCCGGATATCCCGTTAAAAACCCACCCCGACAAGCGGTTTGAATCGCCTCAAAACCCCAGAAATTACTCCGAACATCGGCAAACGCTGAACAAGCCTGATTCGATCGCCCAGTAAAAGCCTTATTCACGATCGCCGCAAACTGAGCACGAGTCACCCGCTCATTCGGACGAAATGTCCCATCATTAAATCCCGCAATCACCCCTTTCGCCGCCAACGCTTCAATATAAGGTTGCGCCCAGTGACCCGAAATATCCCGAAATCCTGCGGCGATCGTTGCCGCCACAAACTCCACCGCCCCAGAGATGCGACTCCCATCAATATCATTCCCCACCGCCAGAATCGTATTGTTGCGCGTCGCATTATAAAGGTCATAGCGGGTGTTACTCCGGATGTAATTTTTGCCCTCGGATTCGGCAGTCCCCAAATCCGGCAAAGCATCCCCGATCACGACAATCCCATCCCGTTCATTATTCTCAATCACGTTATTGCGAAAGATGGGTTTCGCCGAATTGGACACCACCACTCCATCAATATTTTGCAGAATCCGGTTATCCACAATCATCGGGGCCGATGAATCCCCGATCGCCAAGCCAAAACCCGTGTTCTGAAAGACATTTCCCCGAATGGACCCTTGAGCCGATCGCGTAATAGAAATCCCATTCCCATCGTTTTCCGTAAACACGCTATTTTCAATCAGGGGCGTGGAATTCCCCGTTACAAAAACCCCCTCGCGCAGATTACTGGTAAAGGTACTATTGCGAATCGTCGCTGCTCCCGATTCGATCCAGATGCCGGTTCCCCGGGTGTTCGGGTTCGTTACCGCTACCCCGGCGATCGTGCTATCTGTGGCAGTTACGATCGCCACATTTTGAACCGCAAAGGTAGGACTGCTAAAGCTACCACCGCCAATAATCCGCACGTTCTGCCCTTTCTTGGATTCATCCCCGCGTAAAATAATCCCCGGGCCGAGGGTCAGGGGAAAAGTTTCGGTGTCCTTGGTGTAACTTCCAGGGGCCAACTGAATCACAGTCCCAGAGGTGGCTTGGGAGAGGGCGTAAGTAATGCTCTGATAGGCGGACCCTTCGCTGGTGCCTGCATCTGGGCGATCGCTTCCTAACACCGGATTGACATAGACGACTCTAGCATTCGCAGGAATTTGGGCCGTCTGCACTCCCGAGGACTCTGGCATCCCAGGGACCCAGTTGGCCCAAACTCCTGGAACAGCCACTACTCCTACTCCTAAAACCACGGCGGTTACCAGGGGCAGGCTCAATCTCTGAGCCAGGGTCCCCTGACCCAAACTCGCCGGTTGTAACCTCAAAGAAGAAAGTCGCTTGATCATCTGCTGATGGGTCCTACTCTGGTAAAACATCAAAGTTGTTAGACTTAGGTTAACCCCACAGGCGCTTACATGAACGCAGTTGGGATAAAATCAAGTCCCGAGGAGGTCGGTACAGTAGAGGGAAGACAAACCCCGTTTTTTGACAAGATTTAGGCTGGCTTTGCCACAAAGAAAGGGCCAAAAATCCTGTTTCTTGTCCCGGTTATCCCATCCTGTCAGGATGTTCTTCTTGAGACTTAATGATGATCCAATCAGCTCGTTCATTCCTGTTGTTTCCCGGGAAATTTTACTAGGGGTTTTGGGGGATGAAAACTTAAGAGAAATCCCCTTTACCAAGCCAGAAACCTCTTCTGTAAATTCCTCGTCTTTAGTCGGTAAACTCATCTATTAAATTGATAAAAATGCGCCTATCCATGTTATCGGTTTTGCGTCGGATTATCCAGGTTGGAACTCTCGGGATTGCTTTGTTGGGAGTGGGGGAAGGAATGTTTTTCCCAAACAGTGCCACGGCAGCAGAACAAATTATTCTCAAGTATGGACCCATGCGAGCGCCTGTTTCTGTGGCTGACTTATCTAGGTTTGCTCAGACGGGAGATATGTCTTTCTCATTGCGATCGTATATGCGCTTAGGGAGTCAAAACCCTGATGAAGTTCGGAATTATTTAAACCGCTCAATTTCTGTGAGTCCACAATTTTTGGATTGGGCGCTGAATAATCGTCTGGGTAAGCGCGTGTTAGATGAAATGGGGGATATGATTCAGACCCCTTCAGGTCAGTTGAGCGGTCAGGCCCTGCGGGCTTCTTTGGTTCTCTCCGCAGCGGAAGATGGGCAGATTAGTGTGGTGGAATTGATTGAAAATTACCCAGCACAGACTGTAGAAGTAGATGTGGCGAGTTTAGTTCGAGTCTATAACAAGCTGAGTTTTTTGGAAAAGTTACCTTTTTAAAGGGGAGGAATAAAATTGATTTGGCCTGAAGAAAACCGAATCTAATTTCAACCTTTTAAAACCTTTTTAGAGACGTGAAATTTGGCGTCTCTAATTTTTTTATTCTGTGGTATTTATAGAGTCGCCTAAATCATTGGGAAGCATGAAGCAGTGCGAGCATCTTGCTCCCTTACCCCCCTCCATCATTCCCAAAGATGAAGGAGTGCGAGCATCTTGCTCGCTTACTGCAACAGTAGCGAGTAAGATGCTCACACTCCTTGGAAACCGGAGCCAATGAAATGCCATTTGGAGTTAAGGTTCCGAATTTTCAGGGGGAACCGGAGAGTCCACCGGGGGCGGGATGGGGTCAGAAATGGGTTGAGGGGAAGCCAATTCGACCTGGATGGGGGGTAGGGGTAAAATTTTCTGGACTTTCCATCCGGGGATTGTAAAGGTCCGGGGAAGTTGGTCAACCGGAACGGGGGATATGGCGGCAAAGGTGGGTTCTGGGGTGAGTAAGACGGCAAGGACGCTAACGGGGACCTGTAGAAAGAGATTAGCGCCGAAAAAGCCCAGGGTGGCGATCGCCAGTCCGAAAAGATGCGATTGGGGTAAATAAGCACCAATCCCAGCAGCGACGGGGGACCACAGATAAAGATTCCAGAGAATTGCGACTAATCCCACCGGAACTAATAAGGCCAGCCAACGGTTCCGCGCTCTCAGAAATAAGCTGAGGATCCGTCGTTGTTCCTCTGTCAGGTATTGGGGGGCGATCGCCACGAACAGCAAACTAAAAATATAGAACGGGCGCGTCCATTGCATCCACAACAGGGGCAACAGGCCAACGAACGCTACGAACAGCAATTCCAAACCACCGGAGAACAGAGGGTCACCCACGGACAAACCAACCCAAGTCAGTTCGAGAAACAGGGGGACAGCCGCCGCACCCGCTAGATGAATCCAAAAATAGGGATCAGATCGAAAAGAAAGCATGAAACGCTCAAGGATTAGGGATGAAGAATCAGGGGTGAAGGATGAAGGGTGAAGAATGACAACCGACAAATGACAACCGACAACCGACAACTGACAACTGACAACTGACAACTGACAACTGACAAC
>NZ_JAFLQW010000609.1 GCF_017313335.1 Phormidium pseudopriestleyi FRX01
AACTTGTCTGTGCCTAATGATACCCTATAAGAGTAGAGCATTGCAGAAAAATGCGATAGGCGGTTAAAACCGCTCGCGTGGGCTTTCCACATAGCTTCTTTAGAGCGCGAGGCTACCAGCCCTAACGTGTTTCTCTTGTGTTAGACGCTATTTTTATACAACCGTTCTAGGACTCCGAGCACCGAGGGTCGCGCCAATTAAGGACGCTACTAACCCTAACAAGGAACCAAATAAAAATGACCAACCGGCCCGGGCCACATTGTCTGCGATAGTACGGGCCTCAGCCGGTGTGAGATTTTGTGTTCCTGGGGGTACATTCACGCGATCGGCAATGTCTCCCGCATTTACCATCACAATCCCGAAGGTTCCGGATACACCACTCGCTAGTAACCATGAACTGAGTGCTAAGGTGGTTGCCCACAAAATTGCTCCGTTCAATAGGGCTGTATTTTTATTCATTGGTCCACAAGTACGGGCCATGATCCAAGACCCGACAAGTAGGGCAATAAATAAACTAATAATGGACCAAATTCCTACTCCCAAACCAAGAGCATTGGGGTCGGCTTGGGCATCTGCTGCACCCAGGCTCATCCCGATCGCCACGCCCAGAGCACTTAATACCAATTGGGTACTCAGGGCGATCACGATCCCCGCAAAAATTGGACCCCACCGGACGCGATCGTGGTAATCGACCACGGGGGTTGGCATCATGGCTGGTTCGGCAATATTGACGCCACTGCGATTTCCATAAGTCATGGTTACTATCTCTCCCTTACCCTACTTCAGTTAATTTTTTTTTAATCAAAATGCTGACACTGCTGGGAATGCCTACATCAATATGGACTTACTGTAGGGCAGATTTGCTGGTTTATCTCTCTATCTAAGGATATAAGTTAACCCGATGATAACCGACCAAAACTCAATCGTCAGGTAGAGGGTACAAGCTATTATTTTTTATAATATAGAGATATAGAAGATAAATGTAACAAAACTTTAACTTTAAGGAGATGACCGTGACGCTTTACAAACTTGAGGATTTTTATCCCAACTACCAGAACGATTTATTTGATGGAGATGATATTAAAGGCTATGACGTTTATGCGGGAAACAACGATGAAAAAATCGGTCACGTTGATGATGCTTTAGTCGATGAATCCGGCTATTTTCGTTATCTCGTCATCGATACAGGATTTTGGGTGTTTGGAAAACGGGTGTTGATTCCCATCGGGCGTTGCCGAGTCGATAACGAGCACAACCGGATCTATGCGATGGGGCTCGAAACCAAAGACCAAGCCGAACGACTGCCGGAATACAATGAACATACCGTAGTCGATCGCCATTACGAGCAAAATGTGCGATCGGTTTATGCCGTTCCTAACGTAGGAACTTCTGCCGCAGTAGAAGACAGTCCCCCGGTAGAAGGGGCCGGTGTAGCGGCAACCGCAGCGGGTCGCCAAGTGATGCCTCCGACGATTCCCCAGACTCCAAACCGCCCGACGACTAACCGTTCAAGCGATCGCGTCGTCGCTGATGACGAGCATTATAGTTACGATCGCGAGCCTTCTCTCTACAATACAACCGATCAGGATCATAAAAAACTCAAGCTGTATGAAGAACGCCTCGTCGCGCACAAACACCGCGAAAAAACCGGGGAAGTTCTAGTCAGCAAAAAAGTCGTTACTGAACAAGCAAAGATAGCTATACCCGTTGAAAATGAAAAAGTTGTCGTAGAAGCCCGGGAATTGGTAGGAACTGAGCAGAATTTGGTTGCCGGTGAAGCGGCTTTTGACGACACTGAAATTGCTCGTGTCGAAGTGTATCAAGAGAATGCCGACATTCACAAAGAAGCCTTCGTGCGAGAGGAAGTCGAAATTCACAAAGAAGTTGAACGGAACACAGTTCAATCCGAAGAAACTCTGCGTAGCGAAGAATTAGAAGTCAAGCGCGAAGGAAATCCAGTTGTTGAGGATAGCAAGCGCCGCTAAACGCAATTCATGATTGATTCACGCTTGGGAATGAATCAACCCAGGTGAGATAGAGCGAGATTCAGTGCAATCAGCAATATCAAGCAATATCTGATTTGATGAGTTGGAAATTTTCAGGGGAGTGGGAGGGGCTGCTCTCCCCCTCCTTAATGTTTGTTAGAATCGGACTCCTTGAATCGGCCTATATAATATAAGAATCTGTCCGTTTACACCCTATGATTTTCTCACAATTATGGATTAATGACTGATTGATTCCCCAGTTTAAGCAGTCAGCAGTAGAAATCAGGAGACTATTAATTATGAATTTTTCATTGAAATGGCCCGTTGCCATCCTCAGTTCTATTTTTCTCGGCGTAACTGCCGGGGTGATGGTTCCGGATCTGTGGAAGGTAGAAACGGCTTCGGCACAGGGTCAACAACGGCAACAACAACCGCAACAACAAAGCTCTTTTCCGGATGTCGAACCCAATTATTGGGCCAGTCCGTTTATTGAAGGGTTAGCGCAAGAAGACATTGTGATAGGATATCCGGATGGAACCTTTAGACCGACTCAAAATATCGAGCGGGATGAGTTTGCTGCCCTCATTCGCCAAGCCTTTGATGTGACCGAGAAACGCCAAATTTCCAGTGGCAGTAAGTTTAATGATGTGCCCAAAAATTATTGGGCGGTTCCGGCGATCGAGGAAGCCTATCAAGGCGGTTTTCTGGACGCTTTTTCTAATAATCAGTTATTTTATCCCCGGCGAGAAATGACGAGAGCAGAAGCGATCACCTCGTTAGCACAAGGTTTACAATTGGTGCAGGTTCGTCCAGCAGCTACGGCGTATCAAGTGGGCGATCGCACTCCCTCACGTCGGACGAGACGCCCGGTTGCCAAACGGCAACTCGCCTTTCCCCTGGCGTTTACAGCCATGATGCAGCCGTTCTTATTAATTCAGCGAGCCAACGCCCAACCTCCGGCACAACCGGGACCCTCCGTCGAGGAACCCACTCAACAATCCTTTGTCACCGAACAACCGACACCGGATTTAACCGCCTATTATACTGATGCCGATCGCATCCCCTCCGAGGCAACCGACCCCATCTTAGCCGCAACCCAAGCTAATATCGTGGTCAATTATCCCGATCCATCAATCCTCAACCCCAACGAATTTCTGAGTCGGGGCTCCGCTGCTGCCTTGATTTATCAAAGTTTAGTCCATGCCGGACGGATGGAACCCCTACCGTCAAATTCCCCAGCGAATCAATACATTGTCGATTCCCCTGTAGAAAACCAGCCCTAAATGTAGAAGCGATTCTCGAATCGCCCCTACAAACGGAGAGGGCGTGGGTCACTCAAGCGGCGATCGCCATTGACCTCAAACCGAGTGAGAAGGCCAAAAAGTCCGGATACAGCACGATTTTCGCGCAAGGAAAGAGGGTGGTGTTTGCCGATTCAGGCCCTTGGGGGTTTGATGAATTTGTGCAGACCCCGCGATCGCGCAACCGTAGTAAGGGCAACCTATGAAACGAATGAGTGCTCAGGACCTGCTGAATCATTATGAAGCCGGACAACGTGACTTTTTGCTATTGGATCTCAGTGGTTTAGATCTACGAGGGGCTTCCTTGCCCTATATGAATCTCATGGGCGTTGATCTCGTCGGGGCCGATCTCAGCGGTGCCGATTTGAGCAATGCAGACCTCAGCGGTGCGGATCTCACTCGGGCGAACCTTTCTTATTGCAATCTGAGTGGGGTTGAACTCTCTCATGCGATCGTTGGTGAAGCCAACTTTACCTGCGCGAACCTCTCCGGGGGAATCCTCAATGGTCTCATTTTAGGCCGGGAAGATGCTCAGGGACCGAATTTCAGCGAAGCCAATTTAACCGGGGCCAGGTTAATCGAGGTCCAGTTACCCAAGGCCAATTTCACGGGGGCTAATCTCACTGCTGCGGACTTGGCCTATTCCCATCTCACTAAAGCTAACTTTTCTGAGACCTTTTTGCTGGGAACGTTCCTAAAACAAGCCAATTTAGCCGGAGCAAATTTCAGAGATGCTCATTTGTTGGGTACTTTTTTTGTAGAAGCCTGTTTAAGTGAGGCTTGTTTTGAGAATGCCTCTCTCAACTGTGTGAATTTCTATCATGCGGATTTAAACCAGGTTAACTTCGACCTCACCACGGATTACAAACGCCTCGTCATGCCAACCGGCTACGGAGGCGATCGCTGTAAGTTCCGCCAGTTAAAAGAAAATCGCCAAGAGAATGTAGCAGTTAAACCCCCGGTTCAGGCACATTCCGTTCATTGGTGATGGAATGGGTTGGATGGGGGAGATTGGGTGGATTGGGGATCTTACAAGAGTAGGTTTTTACGAACGGTCCCCGGACCTTGGCAAGGTCCGGGTTAGGGTGGGGTCATAGTGACGTGCGATCGCACTTGCGCGTAGAAAGAGGTTGGCACCCGCCTCCATACAGGCGCGATCGCTTCCTTTGAGTGCGTAACTCAGGCGATCGCCACGTCCAGAGGACCCCACCCTAACCCGGACCTTGCCAAGGTCCGGGGACCGTCGCTGAAGTTAATAGAAAGGCAAATCACTATGAGCGTAAAAAACCTACTCTTGTAAGAGATTGGGGATGGGGGTCCTCCTCCCCATCCTCCCAATCTCCCCCAATCTCCTCACTCCACTCCCCAGACTTTGACCGTCCCATCGGCGCTGCCGCTGACGATGAAATGGGAAGTTGAGGGACTGAAGGCGACGGCATTCACCCAGTTAGAATGGCCTGAAAACATCCGGAATTCTTTTCCAGTTCGCAGATGCCAGATTTTGAGGTTACTGTCTGCACTACCACTCACCAGTTGATAGCCATCGCGACTGAAGGCGACGGAATTAACGGGTTCTGAATGAGCCGAAAGGGTACCGCGTTCCTCATAGGTACTCAAGTTCCAGAGTTTAATAGTGCCATCTTCACAGCCACTAGCGATGGTTTTGCCGGTGGGACTAAAGCTGATAGAATTAACCGCATCGGCATGACCCTCTAGGGTGCTGAGTTCTTCGGAGGTATTCCAGTTCCAGAGTTTGATGGTGCCATCCATGCTGCTACTGGCTAAAGATTGCCCATCGGGACTGAACAGGACCGAGGATACGGCGTCGGAATGGCCTTCTAAGGTGCTAATTTCTACTCCGGTGTTCAGGTTCCAGAGTTTGATAGTTTCATCGGCGGACCCACTGGCTAAAATGGGAAGCTTGGGATGTATGGCGACGGCATCGACGCGATAGGAATGACCGCGTAGGGTGCGAATTTCTTTGCCGGTTTGCAGGTTCCAGATTTTGATGGTTTCATCGCCACTGCCGGAGGCGAGGAGTTTGCTATCGGGACTGAAGGTGACGGACCAGACGCCTTCGGTATGTCCGGAGAGGAGGATGGCGAGGACGCCACTGTTGAGACTCCAGATTTTAACGAGACCATCTTCACTGCCACTGGCGACGCGACTGCCGTCGGGACTGACGGCGATGTCTTCGACCCAGCTAGAGATGCCACTGAGCGATCGCAACTCTTCGCCACTATGCAGGTTCCATTTGGCGGTGTCTGCGCCACTGCCACTGCCGACCATTTGACCATCGGGGGTAAAGACGACGGAATCAACCCACTCTGCGTCTCCTCCCAGGATCCGCAGTTCTTCGCCGGTTTCTAAACTCCAGACTTTCAGGGTGCGATCGCCACTGCCGCTGATTAACCGACGACCATCGGGGGCGATCGCCAGGGAACTGACCCACTCTCCATGTCCTCTGAGGATTTTTAAGGCTGAATCTTCGGGTATTTTCCCGGTTTCTACATTCCAGAGTTTCACCGTATCATCGGCACTGGCACTGATCAGCAACCGTCCCTCCAGACTGAAGGTGACAGCGTTGACTCCCGCAGTATGGCCGGTGAGGGTGGCGATCGCCTGATGGTCACTCACACTCCACAGTTTAATCGTGCCATCTTCACTCCCACTGGCAATCCGCTGTCCATCGGGACTAAAGGCGACGGAATACACCCAGTCGCGATGTCCGGCAAAGGTCTGTAATTCTTCCCCGGTGTCAAGATTCCATAATTTAACAGTGCTGTCTCCGCCACTAACTAACTGTTTGCCATTGGGACTGAAAGCGACAGAATATACCCAGTCGTAATGACCCTCTAGGGTTCTAACTTCTTCCCCACTCTCAATATTCCACAGTTTAATTGTATTGTCCTTGGAACCGGAAACCAGGAGTTGGCTATCAGGACTAAAGGTGACCGAGGTAACCCACCGGGAATGGCCGGTGAAAGTCTGTTTGAGGGTAGCTATTTGGGGAGAGTTTTCCGGATCAATTGTCCAGAGTTTGAGGGTAGCATCTCCACTGCCACTGGCGAGGAAACGACCATCGGGACTAAAGGCGACGGAATCCACCCAATCGGAATGTCCACTGAGAATGCCCAGTTCTTCTCCGGTTTCCAGATTCCAGAGTTTAATGGTATTGTCATTGCTGCCACTGGCTACCAACCAGCCATTGGGACTAATCGCCACGGAATAAATCCGGCTGGAATGTCCTCCCATCGTGCGGATGCACTTAAAAAAGCGATAGGGGTTATAGTCTTGTAAGGCTTTGCGAACCTCTAGTTCGGTCCGATTTCGCAGCAGCAAATAGGCCGCACGCTGCACGGGTTCTGATTCGTCCTTTAATGCCTTGATGACCTGCTCTAATCCGGGCTGTCCCTGTTTTACAGCCGTGGTGAGGGTATCGATTCTTGCTTCGATATCCGCGATCGCCGCCTGAGCATGGACTGGCTGAGTTGGATGATTTGCCATTGCTTTTTTTTACTCCGTGCCGCTCTATGAGCCGTTTCTCTGCATACAACAGACGCAGCGCCTGTTTCGCTATCGCGATTTTTCCCTACCCCTTGAAGGGACAAACGCTGTTGCTTTTCTTTTACTTTACTCCTGGATAGGACCCTTTTTCATCAGTCCCAACCGGAACAGATTGAGGCTATCTGTCCCAGGGAAGCACTCAGTGGGTCAGAACATTGGCCCGATCGCGTCCATTCCCCGTTTACTAACTTTTACGGGTATTCTTGAGCAGCAAAAGCGATTGCAGGGATTGAAGTTTTCCTGGGGATTGAGGCGTTTTGACCCCATCCCCACATTTTGATGGGGTCCGTGAAGTTTCCCCTCCTTCCCTGGATACCCCCTGTTTTCTCTCCTGTTCTCTCTCCTCTTCTGGGTTAGGTTTCATCCAGATTTTATCCGATTTCTGTAGTCCAGGAAACCCATTTTTATAAAGTTTTAACGAATTTTAGGAGGCAGAAAACCGATTTTTTATAAAGTTTTAACGAATTATTTCAGTCAGTTTTTCAGGGAATCTCTTCTGGTGAGGTGGAGAATTTGAAAGGGGTTGAATTGGCCCGAGTTGACGTAGCGAATGGGCAACATTATCGTGGATTTACCCCACATTTAAGGGTTTGACCAGCCCTCAAGAAGCCTGTGGAGGACTGAATCTAGGCAGGCGATCGCCTCGGAATCACAGAAAAATTCGGTAGTGGGCAATATAATGGCGATCGCCCACTCGGAACCGATGTTTTTCCCACTGGGGGATTCGAGTTGCGAGGTTAGAGGATGTTCTCCATGCAACGGCTCGATTTTTCTGGCTTCATAACCCGGGAGTACAAAGTTGCCAGTCACCTCTTTGGCAACTGGCCCTCCACTTCGACTCCCTTTTACTCTCCCAAATCTCTCAAAAATCCGTGACTCAACCGCACTTTATTCTCTTGATTAGCCCAACTTCATCGGGGGATAAACTCTTCCTTGACTGAGGTCTAAATCCCAGAGAATTCAGTTAGTTATCTTCCCCTTCTGTGTTGTTTTCGCTGTTTTCGTCACGGTTGCCACTCATGTTAGAGTTACGGTTCTTGAAAAAGCGACCGGAATTAGTCGGTTTGCGGAATTGGCGAGCATAAGCTTTGTTCCGTTGTGCTTTTTCTTTTTTGGGATTGCGACGTTTTGCCATTATTATGGACCTCATGGATAAACAACAAAAATGACTCTTGGCTCTAGGGTAGCTCTCGGGAGCGATCGCCGCGAAATACAGGCTGCCCCCGGCGATCGCTCCATTGATTGCACAGTTGTCAATTGCACAATCAAGAGTTAGAACAAACAGGGCAAGGGGACTGAATTCCTGAAAGCTGGGGTGAGGGTTAGCACTCCCACCCGATATCCGAGCAGTTTCAACAGTGGGTGAAACCCACCTCATCCATTTCGGATGGGGATAGGCTCAATCCCATCAATTCGGGTTGAGATGAGAACCTTTCTCCCGAAAGAAAGTAAGCGATCGCCCATCATCCGGTTAGTCTCTTTTGGATGGGGCGGTTGACCCCCTGCTACTGAAGGATGAATCCGATCCACTATTTTATGCCAGGGAACGCACAATTTCTCGAATTGGTCTCGACAAAGACTGTAGCTGAGTTCTATGGAATCTCAATCTCAGGCATGACCGAACTGGCGTAGCACTGAATCCATGATAACAGTAAAGAGCTATCCCCTCCTTGGGTGCCTCGATGGGGATGGGGGGAACGACTGAAGTCGTGACTACGAACTTTGGAAAGTCAAGATTTGTTGTCTTGAAATCCTGTAGACTCATCAACGATGATGATTCTAGCCGGTTGTAAGTTAAAATCAGGACGGGTTAGCAACGTTTTCATCCTTTGCCTACAGTCCAAGGGGTCTTGAGCGTTCATGTTCGGTTATGGAGCAGAGGGAGGGAGTCAGATCAAGCCGAAACAACAAGGCGATCGGGGTAGAAAAATACAGTCTGGGTGGTGGTCATTGAATCCAGGATTATGTGATTTATGAAGCGCTTATGGCATTTTACTCAAGCCGTACTCGGGATTGTGTTTCGACATCCCGTCCTCGGAATTAGCATTATTCCGCTGTTAGCCAACGGTCAAATCGTGTTGATCCGGCGTCGTGATAATGGCAAGTGGGGTCTACCCGGAGGCATGGTGGACTGGGGGGAAGATATTCCCAATACCTTAAAACGGGAACTTACGGAAGAAACGGGCCTAGAAGTAACTGAAGTGGGTCGCCTAGTGGGAATTTATTCCGCCCCCGATCGCGATCCCCGGATTCATTCGATCTGTGTTGTCGTCGCGGCACAGGTCCAGGGAGAGATGAAAATCTACGATCCGGCTGAAATTCTGGAAGTCAAGGCATTTGACCGGGATTCTCTCCCCCTAGGTCAGCTATCCCATGACCACGATCGCCAATTACAAGACTTTCTTAATGGTGTGACTGCGGTCGCTTAATTTGGTCGGGGAGCGTGGTAGCCTGATTTGGGCGCACAAGGAGTTGCCTCGGGTTTCCTTCTTTCAACGGTAAGCCTCCACTCCTCCGGCCTCATAAAAACCCTTAACTCGATACGGCTGCGTTTCAAGGACTCAGGATGACTCTACCGCTCCGCAATTCCCGAATCAAACTGTCCCAAGGCCAACTGTTCTGGCGTGAAGTCGGCCAGGAGGGACTCGCTCTAGTATTTTTGCATGGTTCGTGGAGCGATAGCGCTCAATGGGTGCCGGTGATTGATCGCCTGCGGGCCAATTATCACTGTTTTGCCTTAGATTTACTCGGGTTCGGTGAGTCGGAACAGCCGAATATCCACTACTCGATCGCCCTGGAAGTGGAATGTTTACACGAATTTCTGGAAACCCTAAACCCAGGCCCGGTTTATCTGGTGGGGCACTCTCTCGGCGCTTGGGTGGCAGCGAGTTACGCCTTGAAATATCCCGAAGTTGTGTCTGGTTTAATCTTGCTGGCACCGGAAGGGGTCCAGGTGAAGGGCTTGAAAAAGCGCTGGTTCCGGACTCGCCTTTGGATTCAGGCGTTACCGTTGATTCGTAGGCTACAATCGGTCCTGTTTCCCATCGCCAGAATGTGGCGCTTGCACCAAGTTATGCATCAAGCGTTGTTAAATGCCGATCGCTTGCAAAAATTTGGGGTAGCTTGTCAGATTTTCTTCCAACGTCGCGCCAGTGAAATTGAAGCGGAGTTGTTGCAGGACCGTTTGAGTTGGCTGAAAATTCCGGTTTTGATTTTAATTGGCGATCTCGATACTCCGACGGCAGTCGCCTTATCGGAAACCTACCATCGGGCGATCGCTGATGCGGATTTACGCCGTATTCCCGAGGCCAATTCTAATTTACCCGAGGAACTCCCGGATCTCGTCGCCCAACAGATTCGAGATTTTATTTCTAATATAGAGGCTTAAACAGCAGTCCGGCTAAGGTTTACCCGGACTGCTGTTGTTTGATGCAGCGGATGCCGGAAAAAATCAGATTCGGCATGGCGATCGCCTGTTTTGCCATCTCCGACGCACTCTCCTGGAGATATCTCAGCAGAATTTCCCCCCCTCCCCCAGTGATGACCACAGCAGAGGTGGGAAAGCGTTCTTTCCAGTCATTGATAAAGTCTCGCACCCCGGACCCAATCCCATAAATCACTCCAGAGGCGATCGCCTCAGCAGTGGTTAAGGCCCAGCGTGGGGGTAAGCTGGTCGGAAATGTTACCCGGGGTAAGGCGGCGGTGTTTTCCGATAACGATTGGAGTTGTAACCCAAACCCCGGGAGAATTGCCCCTCCGACTAATCGGCCCTCGGGATCCGCCCCGGTCAAGGTGAGGGCGGTTCCCGCATCCACGACCAAAACCGGCCAACCGGATTCGGTTGCTGCCCCCACTAAGGCCAAGGCGCGATCGATTCCCAAGGTGGGATAGAGTCCTAACAGGGGCAAATCCGCTAGGGTAATCAGGTTGAATCTCTGGTAAGACTGCCAAAGCGCTAACTGTTGGGGAACGACGCAGGCGATCCACAGGGGGGGGTTGGGGGCGATCTCCTCAAACTCTGGCGGACCAGGAAACTCTATCCCCCCACACCACAACTCTCCCCGGTTCCAGGCATGAATGAGCTTGGACCCGGCAGATTGGTCTAAATGCGGGCTGTGCCACACCTGTTTGCAAATCTCTCCCTTAAACCAGGCCCAATGTAGTCTCGAATTGCCAATGCTTAAGGCCAGCCAGTTGTGGTGATCACTTCCGGATTCGGTGGCAGTTTTGCTCATGGTAGGGTGGCCCTGCATTCCCCTGCTGTTTACGTCCGCTTAAAGTCGCTTATAATCAAATAGAGATGAATCGATTATAAATTGAAAAAATAGCTTACCCATTATAGCAATTTTTTTTATTTATTTCAACAACAATTCTCAAATCACCTTAAATTTTTGTAAAAATTTGTTAAGATAACAGAATAGCTGCATCTGCTTCATTGATTTATGTTGGCCCCCTGCGATAAAATTTTATGTATATAAAAGAACAAGCCCCCTACTGTACATGGCCGAAACCTGATTTATCAATCCCGCAAGTCCGTTGGTCTATTCACGAGGCGACAGAGGCCTACAAAGAAAGTATGGAGATACAAGATTTACACCCCCGGGAACTCCACAGAGAAGTCCAGATGTCTCAATTGCTCAACGAGATCAATAATCAGGTTCGCAGTACCCTGGATTTAGATGAAGTGCTGCAAGCCGCCTGTCATTTGTTAGGGGAAACGTTCAACTGTAGTCGAGTCAGCATTTTAGTCAACGAATCGGAAGAGGGGGACTGGTTAATCACCCGAGGAGAGTATAAGACGGATGATTACACCAGCCAACTGGGAACCCGAGTGCCGTTGGCGGATAATCCCCACTTACATCGGTTGATGTCGCAGTCGGGACCCCTAGCCGTGACGCGGTTTTTAGAGTTTCCCAGTTTGGGGGAAGAAACAAGACAACTGGTGCAGGCACTCGGAATTAAGTCCATGCTGGCGATCGCCACCTCTTACCAGGGGAAAGTCAATGGGATTATCGGACTGCATCAGTGCGATCGCGAACGGGAATGGTCGCAATGGGAACAAGACCTTTTAGAAGGGGTAGCCTCCCAACTGGCGATCGCCATTAACCAAGCCCAATTGTACAGTGCCACCCGCGCTGCCGCACAACGGGAATCCTTACTGCGCCTGATTACCAACCAAATTCGCAGTACATTGGACCTGAATACCGTTTTAAACACCGCAGTCCGGGGAGTCCGGAAACTCCTGAATACTGACCGGGTGGTGATTTACCGCTTTTTGGAAGACTGGGCCGGGGAAATCGTGGTCGAAGACCTTCATGTGCCTTGGCCCTCGATTTTTGGCGGAATTGTGGCGGATAATTGTTTTAAAACCGACCATGCCAAACTCTACAAACAAGGGCGAATTCGGGCGATCGATGATATCCACAATTCCGGATTAAATACTTGCCATGCAGATTTTTTAGAGCAATTGCAAGTCAAGGCAAATTTAATCGTTCCCATCAATATGCCCGGGTATCTCTGGGGATTATTGATTGCCCATGAATGTCATTCAACCCGCCATTGGAAGCAAGGAGAAATCGAACTATTAGAACAGTTGGGTGATCAGATGGCCATTGCTATCTCCCAAGCCGAACTGTACCAAAAAGTGCAGGATTCTGCGACCCAATATCAAGCTCAGGCTGAAGAATTAGAACTGACTTTAAATGAGCTCAAAGCCACCCAACAACAACTCATTCAAAGCGAAAAATTGTCAAGTTTGGGACAGTTGGTCGCTGGAGTTGCCCATGAAATTAATAATGCCAATAATTTTGTTCATGCCAATTTATTCTACATCCAGGAATATGTAGAAGCCTTGAAAAAAGCTGTAGATATTTATGAAGGTGAAGCTTCAAAAATTCCTGAAGAAATTGCACAGCTTAATGAAGAGGTGGATTTGGACTATATTCGGTCCGATTCGCCGAACCTAATTTCTTCCATGCAGCAAGGAAGCGATCGCATTCGCAAAATTGTCCAAAACTTGCGGAACTTTTCCCGGTTAGATGAAGCAGGGGTTAAACCTGTGAATCTCAGTGAAGGTCTGGAAAGCAGTTTATCGATGTTGCAACATCGATTCTCCCCGGAGTTAAAAATTCACAAACATTATCATGTTCCAGGGCGAGTTGAATGCCATCCCGCCCAGATGAATCAAGTGTTTTTTAACTTGATTGATAATGCATTAGATGCGATCGCCTCTAATCCAGGGACAGAGGGTGAACTGACCCTGAAGATTTGCGAACCCTATCCCAATTGGGTGAGCATTTCCATTAAAGATAATGGTCCGGGAATTGCCCAAGAGATTCAGGACGAAATTTTCAATCCCTTTTTTACCACAAAACCCGTCGGTAAAGGCACTGGTTTAGGTCTATCTCTGTGCTATCAAATTATTGTCAAAGGTCATAACGGCAAGATTCGCTGCATCAGCGAAGGGGACGGGACAGAGTTTATTCTAGAACTGCCCATCAAAATGCTTGAAGGGAAATAAAACCATTCCGCACATCCATCCCGCAAGTCGTCACTATTCCTAGAGCAAGCATTCCCTTGCCTTTGCTCTAGGAAATTAATCCTTAATTATAACACAGGGATTCCGGGAGAAACTCGTTGATTGGTAACGCTTATGATTACTATATATTTTTCGATAAAAACTAATCGTTAAAATATGTAACAATATCAGAAGAAAGCAAACCCTAACATCGACAATAAAAGGAGGCCACTCAATGGTAGCCGTCACCGACAGAGTACAACCGAGACTGACGATCGCCACCGGGGAAATCGCCACCGAAACCACAGCAATTCGCTGTTTGGATTGGGACCGCGATCGGTTCGATATCGAATTTGGCCTGCAAAACGGGACCACCTATAATTCCTTTCTGATTCGGGGGAGTCAGACTGCCTTGGTGGATACCTCCCATGCCAAATTCCGCGAGTCCTATCTGCCGACCCTGTGCCAGGAAATCGACCCGACTCAAATCGATTACCTGATCATCAGTCATACCGAACCGGATCATAGTGGATTAGTTAAAGATGTATTAGCACTCGCCCCAGATATCACCATTGTCGGGGCCAAAGTTGCTATTCAGTTTTTAGAAAACTTAGTCCATCAACCCTTTAAACGTTTAATTGTCAAAAATGGGGATACCCTAGATTTAGGTAACGGTCACGTCCTAGAATTTGTCAATGCCCCGAATTTGCACTGGCCGGATACCATCTTTACCTACGATGCCAAAACGCAGATTCTATTTACCTGCGATGCCTTTGGAATGCACTATTGTTCCGATCAAACCTTCGATGAAAATTTAAGTGAAATTGAAGCGGATTATCACTTTTATTATGAATGTTTGATGGCCCCAAATGCGCGATCGGTCCTGAGTGCCATGAAGCGGATGCCGGAAGTGGACAAAATTAGCACGATCGCCACCGGCCACGGACCCCTGCTGCGGCATAATGTCGGAGAACTCACCGGACGATACAAACAGTGGAGTCAGGACCAAACCAAGGCCGAAACCACCGTGGCGGTGTTTTACTTTTCCGATTATGGCTATAGCGATCGCCTCGGACAAGCAGTGGCCCACGGGATGACCAAAACCGCCGTCAACGTAGAAATGATGGACCTGCGATCGGCAGAACCCCAGGAAGTGCGAGAACTGGTGAGTATCGCCTCGGGAATTGCCCTGGGTGCACCGCCTTTAACGGGACCTGGTGCAGAGAATGCAGAAGCGGCGATCGGGACCATTTTAGTGGCCGCCAATAACAAACAGGTGATCGGACTCTTTGAATCCGGTGGCGGTAACGACCAATCCATCTATCCCCTCGCCGTTAAATTCCAAGAACTCGGGCTAAAACAGGCATTTCCCAATATTATCGTCAAAGAAAACCCCACAGAAGCCACCTATCAACTGTGCGATGAAGCCGGAACCGACATGGGACAGTTACTGACCCTGAAAAAAGCCATCAAACAGATGAAATCCTTAGATAGCGAACTGGATAAAGCCTTGGGGCGGATTAGCGGGGGATTGTATATCATCACCGCCCAGAAAGGGGATGTGAGTAGTGCGATGTTAGCTTCCTGGGTGACTCAAGCCAGTTTTGAACCCCTGGGTATTAGCATCGCCGTTGCCAAAGACCGGGCGATCGAAGCCTTAATGCACGTCGGCGATACCTTCGTGCTCAATGTCCTGGACGAAGACAACTATCAAGGACTGATGAAACACTTCCTAAAACGCTTCCCCCCGGGGGCCGATCGCTTTGCCGGAATCAAAACCCAAGGTGCGAACAACGGCAGTCCGATTCTCAGTGAAGCCCTCGCCTATCTCGAATGCCAAGTCATCAGTCGCATGGAATGTACCGATCACTGGATCGTGTATAGCCAAGTAGACAATGGCCGAGTCTCCAATCCCGATGCCTTACCTGCGATCCACCATCGCAAAGTCGGCAATCATTATTAAACCGATGCAATTGCTCATTTTTCCCTGGAGAATCGCCGGATTAGATACAGGGGACTAGAAACTGGGTTTCTGTCAAGAATTTACGGTTCAGTGACAGAGATTGGGGTCAAGAAACCCGGTTTCCTAGCACTCATAAGGCGAAATCCTCTCCTGGAGAAATGAGCAAGGTAAGCGAATTAATTCCTCATTTCTGGACAAGGGTTAGAAATGAGGAATCACTCTAATTGTTTTAAGCAAACTGTCTTAGCGCATTCCTCACTCATGATAGAAACAACGACTAAACAACGTGATGTTCAGATAATCCTGATTGCAGAAGAGACCCGAGTGATGCGATCGCGCACTTGGGACCGCCTGAAATTTGAGGTAGAATATTCCCTAGCCAAAGGAACCACCGCCAACTCTTTTTTAATTCAAGGGGATAAAACTGCCCTAATCGACCCACCCGGGGAATCTTTTACCGAAAATTATTTAGAGTCGCTGCAAGCGCGGATTGACCTTTCCCAGATTGATTATGTCATTTTGGGACATTTCAATGCTAATCGGGGGGAGACGATTAAAGCGCTATTGAGTCTGGCGCCGCAACTGCAATTTGTTTGTACTAATCCAGGGGCGATCGCCTTGCGCCAATTCTTTGAAACCAAAGACTTAAATATTTGGGTAGTTCGGGGAGAAGACACCTTAGATTTAGGTCAAGGACATCAGTTACAATTGATCGCCACTCCCACTCCCAAATGGCCGGATGAACTGTTAACTTACGACCCCAAAACCAAAATTCTGTTTACCGATAAATTCTTTGGTGCTCACGTTTGCGGAGACCAGATTTTTGATGAAGGTTGGGCAATTTATAGTGAAGACCGACGGTTTTACTATGATTGTTTACACGCACCCCAGGCCAAACAAGTGATTTCGGGTTTGGATAAAATTGCCGAATTACCCGAGGTGAAATTGTATGCACCGGGTCACGGACCGTTAGTGTTATATGGGAAGCAAGAACTCACGCAATTGTATCGGTCCTGGAGTAATTTGCAAAAGTCTCAGGATTTTACGGTGGCTTTAGTTTATGCTTCAGCTTATGGGAATACAGCCACCGTGGGACAGGCGATCGCCAAAGGGTTAACGAAAGCGGGAGTGGCGGTGGACTTTCTGAATTGTGAACAAGCCGAACCATCGGAAATTCAAGCGGCTGTAGAAAAATGCGATGGATTTATTATTGGTTCTCCCACCCTAGGAGGCCATGCACCGACCCAAATTCAAACGGCTTTGGGGATTATTTTGAAAACCGTATCTACCAGTAAATTGGCCGGAGTATTTGGGTCATTTGGGTGGAGTGGAGAAGCGATCGACCTGTTGGAAAGTAAGTTAACCGATGCCGGTTATCAGTTTGGATTTGACCCGATTCGGGTGAAGTTTAAACCCACGGATGTGAGCTTGCAAGCTTGCGAAGAAGCCGCCATTGATTTTGCCCAAAATTTGAAGCGATCGCAGAAACGACGGACTGCCAGATCTTCCTTGACCACAGGTGCAGCCAGCGATCGCACGGCCCAAGCTGTCGGTCGAATTGTCGGGTCTTTATGCGTCCTTTCCGCCAAACGGGGGGATGTCATCAGTGGAATGTTAGCCTCCTGGGTTTCCCAAGGCTCATTTAATCCTCCGGGTTTAACCGTTGCCGTCGCTAAAGACCAAGCCTTGGAATCTCTCACCCATACCGGGGATAAATTTGTCTTAAATATTCTAGCCGAAGGAAAACAATTACGCCGGCATTTTATGAAGCGATTTACCCCAGGGGAAGACCGATTTGTGGGGTTAGAAACCATTGAGGGCGCCAACGGTTGTCCGATTTTAAAAGATGGACTAGCTTATCTGGAATGTGTGGTTCAAAACCGCATGGAATGTGGAGATCATTGGCTCGTTTATGCCACGGTGGAAAATGGTAAAGTGATGGATACCGAAGGGGTAACGGCAGTTCATTATCGGAAAACGGGGAGTTTTTATTAAACCCGAATTTTCCTGACCCTCACCAGTCTATAGCAATCCTTGCGTGCCGTTGTGGAAGACGTCGGCGGCCCCCAACATAAGGCGGCCCAGAACGGGAGAGGGGAGAAGACAGATGTTATAAATCCGGCAAGGAATGCTATAGATCTATAGCCAGTCTAAATGAGTTTGCTATAAAGATAGCGAGCAAGATGCTCGCACTCCTCTTCTGAGGTTACCCGCATTCGTGCCAACTCGGGACCCCTCCCCAAGACTCAGGGGAGGGCTTTGGGAATCCAAGGGAACTGCAAAAAATAAAATACCCAAAACCCACACCCTCAAGGACTGAAGTTGGTTAACGGGAGACCTAACCCCCCCACCCCCTCCCCTAAGAGGGAAAGGGGAGCCGGAAAGCCCCTCCCCTCGGGGAGGGCCGGGGAGGGGTGGGGTGGGGTGGGGGGAGAGGTCTCTTTCTTGAAGAGCCAACAGAGTCCTCAAGGGTGGGGCGTTTGCGGACAAAGCCGGACTACGCTTCTCTGAAGAGTTTTTCACCGCAGAACTTGGATAATTTATTTTTTTGGACTCCCCAAACCTTGACCCTAGCGAGTCCTTTGGGGAGGGAGAATGGATCCAGATTTCTCCCTCTTCTGGTAGATTTTTATCTCGAAGTTGGATTGGGTCCGACTTTTGATATAAAATCCTATCGTAATGTGGCGATCGCATTCCAGGGAACATTTGCCTGGGGTGACCCACAGTGGCATCGCCCCGGATACCTGAATCGGTTTCTGGTGCCTTGCTTTTAATGCCTGCCGACAGAAAGCGCTATGCAGCGCAACCCTTAAGAACACTTTGAGAGAGGATAAAACCATGACTTACGAACTTCCCCCCTTGCCGTTTGACTACACCGCCCTGGAACCCCATGTATCCAAGAGTACCCTGGAGTTCCATCACGACAAACACCATGCAGCCTACGTCAAAAAATACAACGACATGGTGAAAGGCACCGACATGGAGAGTAAATCCATTGAAGAGGTGATCAAAGCCACCTACAATGACTCATCTAAAGCCG
The DNA here is from genome assembly GCF_017313335.1 of Phormidium pseudopriestleyi FRX01. Taxonomy (GTDB): domain Bacteria; phylum Cyanobacteriota; class Cyanobacteriia; order Cyanobacteriales; family Laspinemataceae; genus Laspinema; species Laspinema pseudopriestleyi. The sequence continues at coordinate 18,374 of NZ_JAFLQW010000609.1, forward strand.
GAATCTTCAACAATGCCGCCCAAGCGTGGAACCACACCTTCTACTGGAACTGCATCAAACCCAGTGGCGGTGGCAAACCCAGTGGGGCACTCGCCGACAAGATTGCTGCGGACTTTGGCAGTTTTGATAAATTCAAAGAAGAATTCGCCAACGCGGCGGCAACCCAGTTTGGTAGCGGTTGGGCCTGGTTAGTGTTGGATAAAGGCACTCTGAAGGTTGCCAAAACCAGCAATGCCGAAAACCCGATCGCAATGGGACTCACTCCCCTGTTGACCATTGATGTTTGGGAACACGCTTATTACCTGGACTACCAAAACAAGCGTCCTGATTACATTGAAACCTTCATCAGCAGCTTAATTAACTGGGATTTTGTTGCTGAACAAATGAAAAAAGCCGCTTAATCCCGGTTCAACCAGATTGAGTCACTCAGTAAGGGCGATCGCCCTTGCTAAAGGATTCATCCGAGACAGTCACGAGGCGATCGTGACTGTTTTTTGTCGTGGATTTGCCCATTCCGTGGCATCATGACCTCATCCTTGGCACAATATATCTACCCATCCAAACCACTCCCGGGAAAGCTCACCGAGAGCACCCGCCATTTTTCCAGGATTTTCCTCCCTGGGGTGTTCCCAGTGGGCAATGGATCCACCCGACCTCATGCTCTCCACCCCGATTCGGTCGAAGTCAGGGTCGGGATATAAATTGTATTTACCGATGAACTCCATTTATAATTGCTCCATCAGGTCAGAATTATGACAACGACGAAGAAACCCCAGGAAACAACACCGGAAATTAACTTAAAAGATCAGCAATACTACTTCAACCGAGAATTAAGTTGGGTTGAATTTAATTACCGAGTTTTACAGGAAGCCTTTGACCCTCGGACTCCGTTGTTAGAACGGCTGAAATTTTTAGCAATTTTCAGTGCTAATTTAGATGAATATTTCATGGTGCGGATTGCCGGACTTAAACAGCAGGTTGAAGCAGGAGTTTCCTCCCGGACTCCTGATGGACGCACGCCTCAACAACAATTGGCTCAAGTGGGCGATCGCCTGCATCCAATGATTGCCGAACAACATCAGCATTTTGAAAAACTCCTGCGTCCCCAACTAATTGCTTATGGCATCCAGATCCTTGATTATATGGATCTCAACCAAGAACAGCGGACCTACCTGCAACAGTATTTTGAAGAAGAGATTTTCCCCGTTCTCACCCCCTTAGCCGTCGATCCGGGACATCCCTTTCCCTACATTTCTAACCGCAGTCTGAATCTGGCTGTAGTCATCAAAGATCCCGAAACCGAGGAAGAATTTTTTGCCCGGGTGAAAGTCCCTAAAGTTTTACCCCGATTTGTGCCGATTCCCGAAGCACCCCGAGACTCCAACAACAGTCGTGGGGAAGGGCCGAGACAAACCTGGACCTTTACGCCCTTAGAACAGGTAATTGCCCATAATTTAGAGTTTCTATTTCCGGGGATGAATATTTTGGAATATCATCCGTTTCGAGTGACTCGTAACGCGGATATTGCCCTAGAAGAAGATGAAGCGGATGATTTACTCTTGGCGATCGAACAAGAAATTCGCAAGCGACGAGTTGGCGGTTCCGTGGTGCGAATGGAAGTCCAATCGGATATCCCCTCATCCATCCGTGAAATGCTGCGGGAGGAATTGGGTTTAGTTCATCATGAAGTGTATGAAGTAGAGGGATTACTAGGGTTAGTAGACTTAATGGGATTGATGGATTTACCCCTACCAGACCTCAAATATCCGGCCTGGAATCCCGTTGTCCCCGCCGCCTTCCGTCGCCTCGGAGAACTACCCTCGGAACCGAATCTGGAGGATATGGAAGAGACGGAGGATTTATTTGCGTTGATCCGATCGCGGGATTTGTTAATCCATCATCCCTATCACTCTTTTAGCGCAACAGTCCAGCGATTTATTACTCAGGCAGCTTATGATCCAGCAGTCTTAGCGATTAAAATGACCCTCTATCGGACCTCTGGAGATTCGCCAATTGTGAATGCCTTAATTGCAGCGGCAGAAAATGGCAAACAGGTGGCGGTATTGGTGGAATTAAAAGCGCGTTTTGATGAGGAGAATAATATTTCATGGGCGCGGAAGTTAGAAAAAGTCGGCGTTCATGTGGTCTATGGATTGGTAGGACTTAAAACTCATACCAAAGTCGGGATGGTGGTACGTCGAGAAGCCGATGGCATCCGTCGCTATGCTCATATTGGCACGGGGAATTATAATCCGAAGACGGCGCGAATTTATACGGATTTGGGGTTGATTACCTGCCGGGAAGATGTGGGGGCGGATTTAACGGATTTGTTTAATTATTTGACGGGGTATTCCCGACAGCGATCCTATCGGAGTTTGTTAGTTGCGCCGGTGAATATGAGGGAACGGATGACGGCCTTAGTGCAGCGGGAAATTGACAATGCTAAACAGGGGAAACTGGGGAGAATTGTTTTAAAAATGAATGCCTTGGTAGACCCAAAAATGATTATTAAGCTCTATGAAGCATCAAGGGCGGGGGTGCAAATTGATTTAATTGTGCGGGGGATTTGCTGTTTGCGTCCGGGGGTGGCGAATGTGAGTGAAAATATCCGGGTGTTGAGTGTGGTGGGGCGGTTTTTAGAGCATTCCCGGATTTTTTATTTTTATAATGATGGGGTCGAGGAGGTGTACATTGGCAGTGCGGATTGGATGCCTCGGAACCTGAATCGGCGGGTGGAGGCAACGACCCCGGTGCAAGACCCGGATTTGGCCAAGGATCTTCAGGAAATTCTCGGGATTATGTTAGCAGATAATCGCCAAGCGTGGGAGTTACAGGCCGATGGGAGTTACTTGCAACGCCGGGGAAAGAATGATGCGATGGCCCAAAGTTCTCAGAATATTTTGATGGAAATGGCCTTGCAACAAGGGTGAGGGAATTCTGGGGGAGGGGCGCAAAAACTGCGCCCTTTAGTGGAAACCGGGTTTAGGCGATCGGGCGATCGCTAAAGGTGCGGTTGAATTCATCCAGCAAATCGTCGAGTTCTTCGATCGCCTGATTCACATCAATTCTGAGGGTTCCTAAGTTGGGTTGTTCTAACAGACGCACGAGGGTTTCCCGTTTGTCTGCGATCGCACTCACCCGTTCTCTGAGGTTCTGTTCGTCCATTCTGCCTTTCCCTTGTTTTCGCTAATATAACTCTAAACAGTTTTGTTGATGCCGATCAGTTTTAGATCCGGCAGCTTGCTATATTATAAAATCAGCCATTTGTCAAGCTTCTATAGATCCGCCGAGGACTGGGTACAATAGAGGGAAAATCAACTGGGTTTCTTTATCTCATTTGTAGCAATGAGCAACCCATTCGGGGCAAAACCCTGGTAACCGACCGACTGATTAAAGACGATACCGATGCCCGAGATTAGCGATCGCCTCCCTTGACAACGCGATCGCAGTTTTTCCCTCTTTATCCCCGAATCAGACGGGTCTGGCATTCTTGAACCCGACCTATTTTAACAAAGATTAACAAGGGTAACCATCATCGGCCTGAAAATAACCGGCGAGATCGTTGTAGTGCGATCGCCAACAGGGGACAATAGAATTTTCCATTCCGATGCGATCGTTCATTCACTCACTATCATGTTAGCTAAACTTTCTCTGGGAACCCTAGGTTTATCCGTCGGGGGTCTGATCACCCTGATTGGCTTCTACGCTTATTTTAACGACTACGCCACCTTAAATCTCGCCGGATTCTTTTATGGCATTCCCCTATTACTCGGTGGATTGGCCCTGAAAGCGGCAGAACTGAAGCCGATCCCCTTCACTCACCCCACCTCCCCGGATATTTTAGAACTGCGAGAAAAACAGGCCACTCAAATCCAAAATCAAATTCGCAAAGATATCACACGCTATCGCTATGGTCAAGATGCTCATCTGGATGATTCCCTGGAACGGTTCGGCCTAAATCCCTCTGATGAAGCTCGACCTGTTCTCGTAGGACTTCGAGAAGAGAATGTAGAGGGTTGTTATGCTTTAAT
>NZ_JAFLQW010000562.1 GCF_017313335.1 Phormidium pseudopriestleyi FRX01
TAACCCAGATTTGCAGCAAGCCGGGTTCACCAACCAACAAGCGATTGCCCATTTTATTGCCTTTGGATTTGAGGAACTCCGCCAAGCAACGCCTGTAGTCGCTGAGGTAGAAACTTTAAAAAATAATCTGGCAACGGCTCCCAGTTTAGGGGAAGTTCAATTAGGCTTTCGGCAAAATTTACAACCGACTCGTGTCGCCAATCCTGCTCGGGTAGAGGGGGTGATTTCCAATGAGGATCGGGTAGATTATTATCGCCTGGAATATTTGCAGAACCCCATCTTAGAGTTTCCCGGATTGAGCGATCAGATTAACATCAAAGTTATTAATGTTAATCCTGACTTTTTCCCTGAATCCTTGCGGGGTCCGTTGAACTTGGATGTCGTCCGGACGGGAATCGATGCTCAAGTTTTAGAGCAAGTTAATTTACCGATTGAAACAACGGTGCTTCCGGAGGGAGCATTTACCGTGGTTGCTGAGTTGAATTCCACGGATCCGAATGGCCTCGTCCTGGAGGTTTTTACGCAACAGTTCAATCGAGAGATCATTACTCCCGAGAATTTCGTTCTGATGGTGGAAGCATCTGATGAACTGACCAATCCTACCCCTTATTCTGTCATTTATCGGTATCCCTTCCTCGCTTCGATGCCACCCCCCATACCGGGTTTGCCGTCACGGCCAGCTCCCAATTTGCCCCCTGAGTGTTTTGATAGTCCGATCGCTTCAATGGCCGAGTTCCCTTTAGCAACGGTTGAAGTGGGAAGTTTGTCTGATTCTCTGTGGGATGTGGGGAATTCACCGGAAGCGTTAAATTTGTTGGGTTAAAGGGGGATTTCCTCTAGGACTTACGCAATCGTTAATATTAAACAATAAATGTAGAGGCGAGAAAGCGAATCGCCTCTACATTTAGGGTCCGTGATACCGAACAATTAAGAACGACTGAAGTCGTTACTACGAACTTGAAGAAACGACTGAAGTCGTTACTACGAACTGGGGACGATCGCCTGTAAGATTTGGTCTCGGTTGAGGTTGCGTCCGATGAAGACTAGGCGGGTTTGGCGGGATTCGGCTTGCTGCCAAGGGCGATCATAGAAGTGGTCAAAGCGTTTGCCGACCCCTTGTAAGACTAATCGCATGGGTTTATTCAAGACAGAAACAAATCCTTTGATGCGATAAATCTCTGCTTTTTCTACAAGGTTTTGTAGTTGCGTGACTAAGGTTTTAGGGTCGAAGGTTTGGTCTAAAATGACATGAATTGAATTGATGTCATCATCGTGTTCATGGTCTTCCTCGGTATCATGGTGACTGGGACGACTGTCTAAGTTGTCTTCGACTGCGGCATTAAATCCTAGGAGTAAGTCAGCGGTAATTTCACTGCTTTTGCAGGGAACAATTTTGACGTGAGGGGGAAGTTGCGATCGCAGCCAAGTGATGACTTTAGTTTGAGTTTCCGCATCGACTAAATCGACTTTGGTCAGTAATACTAAGTCTGCACAAGCGAGTTGGTCCTCAAACAGTTCTTCGATGGGGGTCTCGTGATCTAAGCTAGGGTCAGCTTGTCGCGCTTGTTCTAAGGCATCGATATCGCCCACGAGAGTACCGGCAGCAACTGCCTCACAATCTACCAGAGTGACCACGCCATCGACCGTGGCCCCGGTGCGAATTTCCGGCCAACGGAAGGCTTGAATTAGGGGTTTGGGTAGGGCGAGTCCGGAGGTTTCGATTAACATACAATCGAGGCGATCGCGCTGTTTGAGCAATTCCTGCATTGTAGGCAAAAATTCCTCTTGAACAGTGCAACAGAGGCAACCATTGGTGAGTTCAATAATATTGCTATTTGTAGCGGGAGATTCGTCACACACTTGACAGGATTTGAGAAACTCGCCGTCAATGCCGACTTCGCCAAATTCATTGACGATCACGGCAATGCGCCGTCCTTGATTGTTTTGGAGGAGGTTGCGAATGGTGCTGGTTTTGCCAGCGCCGAGAAAACCAGTGATGACGGTAACCGGAATTTTATGCATGGGTTAATGTGAGATAAAGTCAGAAATTAGACGGGTTGACCTAACCCCCCAGCCCCCTTCCCTAGGAGGGCAGGGGGGGTAAGATATTTCTCCCCCTGCCCTTGCAGGGAAGGGGGGCTAGGGGGGGTTAGGTTTCTCTAGCTAGTCCCTCAAACATGAGATCAGGTAAAGGGGATTAACCTAGAATTGAAGAGGCGAGAAATGCTGCGCCGATGCCACCAATGGTAAATCCAGCAAATCGCAGGGATAAGCTGGGGTCGCGATCCAAAGCGGTGAAAGTTTTGCGGGCGAGACCGATCGCCCCTGCTGCGATCGCGATTTGGATAGCGGTAAATCCAATCAGGTAAGCCAGGAGGGGGGCGGTTTCTGCACCGATGATGGCTTCACCGTAGGCATATCCGTGAAAGATGCCAGCGACGGCAGCGATCGCAGCGACGAGCTTTAAATTGGGCCGTTCTTTCATCGCCAGAAGGGTTCCGACGGTGAGGACAGAAGCGGCAATGATGATTTCTACCGCCGGAATATCCACAGTGAGTAAATGAATTCCGGTTCCTCCCATTGCGGCGATCGCAAAGGTGATGGGAATCGCGATGCCGTAGGGATGGAAGGCAGACAGTAAGGCGATCGCCACCACAAACGCGAAATGATCCAACCCGATAATCGGATGCATGAATCCCGAGAGGAGTCCCTCCCAGAAGTTACTCGGCATGGCGCCATTCATCCCGTGATGGGCGAATGCTGGTTCGATTCCCCAGAACAAGGCGAGGGCAACAGCAACGATCATCAATCCCCCTTTTATTCTGGGGTTAAGGGTGAGAACAGATTGTAATCCGGTGAGGGTTTGCTTCAGCATGGGTTCGGTTTAAAAAAATTGAGCGGGTCAATATCGACAAGTGAGCCAGGGCAGGGGCATAAGTGCGACTGCCACTTAGTTTCCAGGGAACCGTGAGGATGTATTCCCCACAATGGGGAGTAAAAATCCAGCCCTCGGGACGATTCCGATACCTGGGTTTCCTGAAAATTGGCAAGGACGTGAGTAGCTGGTCTGGTTGACAGAACTCACAAAAAAAGCAAATTTTTCCCCTTGGCGTTGGTGTAGGGTCAAAAGTACGATCGGGCTGCCGTACTGTTACGCGCAAGGGCTACTATCGACAGAATAGCGTGTTCTGGTAAAGGAAAATCAATGCCCATCTGTACCTCGCAGATGAATGTAAGGGTGGACGATCGAGGCGGTGGGCATTCTGACTTACCTACCCCAGAGGGCAAATGGAGATTTGCGGGGAACCTGGGTATGGGATCACAGTTGCGGGACAGTGCCGGATTTTTACCTGGCTTTCCCCCTTACGTCTGATGGCTGGACCCCATCAGAACCGCCTGATAGGGGATATCTTACCGCATCCGAGACAGTTTACCACCGAGAAATAAGGAGAGAATATGAAAAAGTTGCACCCATGAGGAGAGATGCAACTTTTAGAAGGTCACCGGACTGGTGGGGTACTGGCAATGAATGGCCTTCAGGACTAGCGATCGCCACTGGAGTGGGGGAAGGGTTAAACTAGGAGCAACCCACTGGATTCGTAGAGCAGAATAGATTGACGATGGGGACGATATATCGCCCCTTCACTTTCTAGGCGTTGGAGGAGGCGAGTCACGGTAACTCGGGAGATGCCGATCGCCTCAGCAATTTCTTGATGAGTCATTGGCAATTCTAGCAACCGACCCTGTTCCACGGGACGAGCAAATTTATCGCTTAACCAGACCAAAAACTTGAGCAAGCGTTCCTGGACTTGCTTACAGTGAATAATAGTGAGGAGTTCTTCCGTTTTTTGGGTGTGGGTGCGAATGGCATCTAAGACTTGTTGCCACTGATGCCCTGGAATTATGCTGACTTCCACAGAGGTTAAACATTCTATTTGATAACCGTTAATGCAACAGAGGGGTTCACCCACCACATCTCCTGGCCCCCAATATCCGGAGGCGATGGTGGACCCATCTTCCGTCCAGGTGATCGTCCGGACCACTCCCCGCTCAATTTTCCACAGGATATTTTGCCACATCGGGATTGAATCTTTTCGGTTAAACGTTCGCCTCACTGGGGAAGAGACTGAAGCCAAAGTTGCAATTGTCATAAAAAAATTGTTTTTAGATTATTATTGGTGGTTATGAAATGGGATCAGAAAAGAGGCGATTGCCCCAAAAGTGCATTGGCGAAATGCCGGGACAGTCGCCTCTTTTCTCGGATTGGGAATTTTATTCAGCCTCATCGGACTCAGTGCCAATTCCTAATTGTTTTTTCGACCGTTTGAGCTGTTTCCAAAGTCTTTTAATTTGTTTGTAAGCATCCTCTGGCGGTAATTTTCCCCCGGTTTCTAAACAACTAATCACGCTAACGCGCTGGGCAAACTCCTGCAAGTTGGCATTAAAAACCATATTTTCTGGATTGTCTGGTGTGAATTTGCCGTAATAACGACTGCGAGGAGATATAAAATCAAATTTGTCATGCATTGTCTTACCCCAATCTTTCCCTTGGCTATTTGCGGGAGAATCAAGCCCTGTAACGGAATTTGTTAGCGGAGATTCCCCCTCCTGACCACTTTAGCGTTATTGCTAAATTGTGGCAATTAAGCATTGGGCGTTCAATTTCTGCGGGTTGGGTTCAGGCCCAAAACTGATTCCTCGCCGAGTTCAGGTTTGACGATTGCTGGGTGGAAAATTGCCGATTTTTGGCGATCTCTGTTGTTTGGCAGTTTTTCCCGGCAAAAATGAGGGTGAGAACCCGGATGCCACCGCCTCAAGCCGGTGGCAAAGCCAGCAATAATTTAGTGAACTCCAAAAAATAAAATACCGAAAACCCACACCCTCAGCGGGAGGACTGCGATAAACCGGATTGAAATAGACAAGGGTCCAGAATGGGGGACCCCGAATATGGGGTAAATGGGAGCCAACAGTTTAAATAAATTAAGATTCAACATCCTCCAAAAGGTAGAGATTTAACCCAGATTCCGATACAGTGAACAAAAGCGCAATGGAGAGGCGGAAGGATTGGCTGCGCCGATCGCCCCTGGGGCGTCAAAAATCTGCTGTGCAACTCCCTACTATCAGCAAAGGAATCCCGAGATGAACCTCCTAGAACTAGAACGAGAAACCACCAAAATGACTCGGGTGATCATGACCCGACATATCGCGATCGGGA
>NZ_JAFLQW010000549.1 GCF_017313335.1 Phormidium pseudopriestleyi FRX01
ACCTTCTAAATAGGAGGAAGCTAATCCGTGGGTGTACCAAGAGGTGACGAAGGTGGTGCCGGTCAGCCAGCCCCCCACTGCGAGATAGGCGCAGGGGAAGAGTAATAGGCCAGACCAACCGATAAAGACGAAGCGATCGCGCTTGAGCCAGTCATCGAGGACGTCAAACCATCCCCGTTCTGTCTGTGCGCGTCCGACTGCTATTGTCATAAATTTTGCGGGAGTTGGGGTCGGGTTTTAAATCGTCTTGCTCTACAAGAATCGCAAGATTTCTAATTAAGTTAACATAACTATATATTACATTGACCAAATTTTGCAAAACCCTTAATTTGAGGCTGCCCAGTTCCCTGAACACCAGCTAGTCTCTCTGGCCGGTGCTCAAGGTGAGCCTCCATGAGACCAAACCATCTCAGGACAAGGGCTGTGGCGCTGTCCGAGGCTCACCTTGAACGGGATTAACGGACGTTGACACGGACTTGAGATCCGTTCTTAGGTCCGAACGAGCATCCCAATTTTGAGGGGCCGCTGGTTTTTTTCTCCGGTCTGAATCTTTCTGCGATCGATGCCCTCTCTATCACTGTCCATTTGATGTAGTGGGATTTAAGGGAGTTTCCCCCAGTTCCCTGGCGCTGTCCAGGGGTTTACCCCCGGTGGCGGCTTCAAAAAATTAAGAATTTCCTATAAACTCTGGCCCATTGTCCACCGCAGAGACGGATACTAGGATAGGACCTATTCTTAGGTGCCCTGCCCTTACCCTTAGAGATGCCGGAAAAATCTTTCCCTGTTCTCTATAATTTAGGGTTCCGTTCTCTCCCTTACCCAGCTTATTTTCGATGACTGCAAAAAGCATCTCTACTAGCGATCGCGTACTTCGCAAAGAAATTATCGGCTCTCGCCGGTTCAGCAACTACCTTCTAGTCGTTGTCGTTAACTTAGGCGGTATCGGCTTTCTCTTAGCCAGCCTTTCCAGTTATCTGAAAGTCAATTTTTTGCCCTTTGCCGACCCAACCCAGCTCCTCTTTCTCCCCCAAGGCTTGGTCATGGGTTTTTACGGGGTATCAGCTTTGCTGCTCTCCCTTTATCTCTGGCTGACCATTCTCTGGAATGTGGGGGGTGGCTACAACGAATTTAATAAAGAAACCGGCAAGGTTCAAATCTTCCGCTGGGGATTTCCGGGCAAAAATCGTAAAATTGATATTTCCTACCCCCTCGAAGATGTCCAATCCATTCGAGTCGAACTCAAAGAAGGACTCAATCCTAAACGGGCGATGTATATGCGAACCAAAGGTCGTAATCCCCTGCCGTTGAGTCGTGTCGGTCAACCGATCCCCTTGTCGGAACTGGAAAACGAAGGTGCAGAATTAGCTCGGTTTTTGGGGGTTCCCCTGGAAGGGTTATAAGTCAGGGTCATCCTCTTAACACCCTCAAAAAGAGTGGAATTGAGCTGTAAAAATCGGCCTCGCCCTCCCCGGCCTTAGAGAAACAGATCAGGACTATAGCATCACTTCTATAGCATCACTTCTATAGGTGAAGAGGGGCAATTCTTCATAGACTGCCCCTCCTCACCTGTTGGGTGACATACCCAAAGAAAGCCTCAGTGGTGAATCTAAAACTATTTTGTCCCAATTCCCGCGATACCCAAAAGCGAGAAAATTAGCTCAGGTAAGATTGGCATCATATTTCATATCACTCGCGAGGTTAGCATATTGTATTGGAAACTGAACATGGAAATTAACATCCGGCAGTGGATTGTATCGGTGATGATTCTAGGTGTTTTGCTAATCGGAGGTTGCGCTCAACAAGACGTGACATCCCCACCGGCTAACTTGCCGACGGAACCCCCAGTAACGGCACAAGCCCCAGATGCCTTCAGCAATCTCCCCCGTTTGGAGGGAAAAGCCACGGTGCAAATGGTGATTAATGGCAGACCCGTCATCATTGAAGTGGATGGCACAAATGCGCCGATTACGGCGGGGAATTTTGTGGATTTGGTTCAGCGTCAGGTCTATGACGGATTAATGTTTCACCGGGTGGTGCGTGAACCGGAACCCTTTGTGGTTCAAGGGGGAGACCCACAAAGCAAAGATCCAAATTTTGGCGGAAATTTAGGCACCGGGGGTTTTATTGACCCGGCAACAAGTCGGGAACGCTACATTCCGTTAGAAATTACTCCGCAAGGGGCGCAGAGTCCGGTCTATGGTTCACCCTTGCAATCGGCCCGAATTAGTCAAACTCCGGTCTTGCAACATAAACGCGGCGCGTTAGCAATGGCCCGATCGCAAGCGCCAGATTCGGCATCGTCTCAGTTTTACTTTGCCTTGAGCGATCTAGAGTTTTTAGATGGCAATTATGCCGTTTTTGGCATGGTCACTGAAGGCATGGATGTGATTGACGGGATTCAACAAGGCGATCGCATTCAATCAGCTCAAGTCGTTGATGGCCTGGAAAATTTTCGTTCTAACGGTCCCTCCTAAAGGTGAGAATCGGTCATCAAGGGGTGCAAATTGTCGTCACAGGAATGGGTCTGGTTTGTGCCTTGGGCAATTGTTTGGAGCAGGTTTGGCAAAGGTTACTCCGGTCTGAGTCGGCGATCGCCCTGGGCCAACCTTTCCCGGAACTGCCCCCCCGTCCCCTGGCTCAAATTGGCCCTAATCCGGCTTGCCTGAACCAACTCCTCGAACCCGTGGTGACTCGCGCCCTCAAAGATGCCGGTTTAGTTCCACCCCTGCCGGATGGTGGGGTGGTTATTGGCTCCAGTCGCGCTCACCAAGGCAAATTGGAGCAACTAGCAAGGCAATTTTGTCAAAATCCCCGAGGGGGCGACGGCGATTGGGGGGTGAATTGGTTAGACCTTTTACCCCATACTCCGGCGATCGCTACGGCGCGACAGATCGGGGCCACTGGACCAGTGATGGCACCGATGGCTGCTTGTGCCACTGGGATTTGGGCGATCGCCCAAGGGTTTGAACTGATCCGCACGGGTCAATGTCAGCAGGTTGTGGTCGGTGCCGCAGAAGCCCC
>NZ_JAFLQW010000255.1 GCF_017313335.1 Phormidium pseudopriestleyi FRX01
CCCGGACCTTGCCAAGGTCCGGGGACCGTTCGTAAGGCAAATCACTATGAGCGTAAAAACCTACTCTTGTAAAAGGTCGTCCGTCCATCTAATTGATAACAATCCAAAATCTAACGTCTAAAATCGCGGATATGCAGAACTGGCGCAATTATTACGAAATTCTCGGATTGACGAAAGAATCCTCTACTGAGTCGATTAAAAAAGCCTACCGGCGACTGGCAAGGCAGTATCACCCAGACCTGAATCCTGGCAATAAAGTCGCTGAGGAAAAATTTAAGGACCTCTCTGAGGCGTATGAGGTCCTCTCGGACCCGAATAAGCGGGCGCAATACGACGAATTTAGTCGGTTTTTGGGCAAGAAAGGATTTAAAGGCCGTGCATCTGTGCGACCCCCGGCCTGGAACAGTCGCAGCAATCCCTTTGCTACGGGGGCATCTCGGGAAGCTCAGAGTTCGAGTAATTTCTCTGAATATGCTAATTTTGATAGCTTTGTGGATGAACTTCTGGGTCGTCGGGAAACCCGGACTGCTGGAGTGGGGGTAGGGACTACGACCACGGCCAGCGATCGCGATGCCTTTCAACCCCGCAGTAGCAAAACGGCCTACACGATTCCGGCGCGTCCTAACCCCCGGGATGTGGAAGCGCGTCTGACGTTACCGTTGGAAAAAGCCTATACCGGAGGTCGGGAACGGATTCGCCTGGAAGATGGGCGATCGCTCGAAGTCACGATGCCAACGGGAATGGTTACGGGTCAGCGGATTCGCCTCCGGGGTCAAGGCATGAATGGGGGTGATTTGTATTTAAAAATTACCGTTGCCCCCCACGGGTTTTTTAAGGTTCAAGGTGCGGATATCTACTGTGTACTCCCCATTTCCCCCTGTGAGGCGGTCCTCGGTGGGGCGGTGGAGGTGCCGACCCTCGATGGGTTGGTGAAAATGACTCTCCCTCCAGGAGTCGGCCCGGGTAAACGGTTGCGTCTGGCGAATAAGGGCTATCCCACCGGCGATGGCAACCGGGGTGACCAACTCGTAGAAATTGTGATTTCTGTCCCGAAACAGGTCACGGACCAGGAACGAGAACTCTACGAAAAATTGCGTCAGATTGAAACCTTTAAGCCGCGTCAGGATTTGCTTCTCTAGGGATAAAATTGGGTGAGTGCGGAGGCATTTCGTGGGATTGCCTCCGCTGAAAATAGTAGCCTTAAATACAATGTAAAACGGCAATAATTTTTTATAGCATTGCTGTGATATGATTTCCCTAAACTCTCTACAATCCGTTAGGGAAAATAGGGTAAGCTAAGGAGAGGAAATTTTTTAAGCTCCCAACTTTTTCGGTTTGAAAAATGCTAAAGTCTACAATCTCCCGATCTATAAAAGGTAGAAGAGGCAAATACCGGGTTCAGTTGTAGGGCCTCAGATCCATCAGGTTTTGCGTTCCTGAAATATCCATCGCTGACTTCCGAGTAATTGAATAAACATGAGAGTGTGATGCGATCGCCATTGTCACCTTACATTGCTGCTGTCTGTTCCGCTGGCCTGCTTATAGCCGGAGTTTGGGCGCTTGCTCAGTCGGAAATCCAACGCAATCGTCAGCAAATTCGCACCGATGTCTTGCTCCAACTCAGTAGCAAGCGAGCTAGACTCGAAAGCGCCTTAAACTCCCGACTGTTTATTACCCGGGGTCTGGTTGCCTACGTTTCCAACCATCCTGATGTTACTCCCGAGGAATTTGAGCGCCTTGCCAAAGTCATGGTCTCTGAGCAAACGGGGATTGTGAATATTCAGTTGGCTAAAGATAATATTATCAGTCATCTTTATCCGCTCCAGGGTCATGAAACCGCCCTGGGTCTCAACCTCCTCGAATATTCCCGCTCTCAGAAAATTGTCCCACAAATTATCCAGAGTAAAAGTACCCTCGTCGAGGGTCCGACGGCGTTAGTTCAGGGGGGTACGGCATTAATTAGTCGCACTCCCATTTTTCTAGATTCCCCGAATAGTCCCGAGGAGGGTGCTTACTGGGGTCTGGTGGCGATCATCATCGACCCGCAGGTCCTCTTCACCGATGCCAAACTCTTCCCGAAAACTAAGCCGATCGCCACTCCTCCCGGACGCAAATCCACCCTGACTCGATCTCGCTTCTCAACTCCGATTCCCGTCCAGTACGCCATTCGCGGTCAAGATGGCTTAGGGTCCCAAGGGGCTGTATTTTTCGGAAATCCAGACCTATTTAATCGCAACCCGGTTCTCCTAGAGGTCTCTTTACCCAACGGGTCCTGGGAAATGGCCGCCATTCCCTTGGAGGGATGGCCCGTGAGTCAACCCATTGGCTGGTTATACTCCCTATGCGGCTTTTTAGCCTTTTCCTGTGGATTATCTACCTTTATCTGGGTCAGAAAACCTTGGGAAATGGAGTTGGCGGTGGAACGGGCGACTTCGGCCCTCCAGAAGAGTCAGGAACGATATGCGATCGCCGTTGCCGGGGCCAATGATGGCATCTGGGACTGGGATTTGAAGACTCAAGAAATCTATTTTTCTCCCAGGTGGAAGTCGGCGATCGGCTGTCATTCCGAGGAAATCGGGTCCAATCCCGATGAATGGTTCAGTCGCATTCATCCCGATGACTTGGAACGAGTGGAATCCGACATCCAGGCCCACTTAAAAGGACGTAGCCCTCACTTACAAACGGAATATCGGATCTTGCATAACAATGGGTCCTATCTCTGGATGCTAGTTCGGGGGATGGCGGTTCGGGATACCGATGGCAACCCCTATCGGTTTGCCGGGTCCCAAACTGATATTACCGATCGCCTACGGGCGCGAGAAGCCCTCCGCATCTCTCAGGAAAAGTTTTCTAAAGCCTTTCGCGCTTCTCCCGATGCGATCGCCCTTACCACCCTGGCGGAAGGGCGTTATATAGAGGTGAACGATCGCTTTTTAGAAATGTCTGGCTTTGAGTGGGCTGAAGTCATCGCCAACAACTCAATAAATCTGAATATTTGGGTCTATGAAGCCGAACAAAAAACCTGTATTGAGGAATTACAAACCCAGGGTCGAGTCATTGATCACGAAATTCACTTTAGAATGAAGTCCGGGGAAATTCGAGTCGGCTTATTCTGCGCTGAATCCATCGTCTTAGAGGGAGTTCCCTGTGTCGTCTCCATCACCCGAGATATTACCGATCGCAAACAGTATGAAGAAAAATTATATCATACAACTTCAGAATTGCAAGCCATTTTTAAAGCCCTCCCCGATTTATACTTTAAGCTGGCTAACGATGGCACAATTTTAGACTATCAAGCTGGAAAAATCTCGGACCTTTACCTGCCTCCGGAACAATTCCTAGGTCGTAAAATTCATGAGGTTCTCCCCTCAAATGTCAGTCAAACTTTTGTAGAAGCTCAGAGTGAAGTTAAAGAAAATCGCAATTTAGTCTATCGAGAATACTCCTTACAGATTAGCGATCACCTCAAGTATTTTGAAGCACGACTCCTCCCCCTGCTGGAAAACCAAATCATTATTATTGTCCGAGACATTACCAGTCGCAAACAAACCGAAATCATGCTACACCAGGCCAAAGAAGCTGCCGAAGCTGCCAACCAAGCCAAAAGTATGTTTTTGGCTAATATGAGCCATGAACTGCGAACCCCCCTGAATGCGATCGTCGGCTATAGTGAAATCCTCGAAGAAGAAGCCGAAGACATCGGCATCCCGGATTTTATTCCTGACCTGAAAAAAATTCAGTTTGCCGGAAAGCATCTATTGAGCCTGATTAATGATATTCTCGACCTCTCCAAAATTGAAGCAGGTAAAATGGATATTTACCTAGAAACTTTCGATGTCAGTGAGATCATCGAAGCCGTAGTCGCGACCATTCACCCCTTAGTGCAGAAAAATGGGAATCACCTCCAGGTTAACGCTCCCCCCCATCTGGGCCAAATGTATTCCGATTTAAACAAGGTTCGGCAAGTGCTGTTAAACTTATTAAGCAACGCCGCTAAATTTACCAAAAATGGGACAATCACCTTAGAAGTGAGACTCATTCCCGACCGGGTATTCCCCCCCAATTCCCCCCCGGACTGGATTGAGTTTCGGGTAATTGATACCGGAATTGGGATGACATCAGACCAGATGGAGCAGATTTTTAATGCCTTTACCCAGGCTGACCCCAGTACCACCCGCAAGTATGGAGGAACTGGCTTGGGACTGGCGATCGGTCAGCGATTCTGTGAAATGATGGGAGGGGCGATCGCCGTTTCCAGCGAACTCGGATCTGGCTCAACCTTTACAGTCCGCTTGCCTTACCGCTTTCAGTTTCCCGCTAACCTAATGGAGTAACAAAACCACCCAAAACCGCTCACGAGTTCAGGCATTGTTTTCAAAAGTATCCAGTTGAAGGAGGGAAGGATGATAGGCTTTAAAACCGAGTTCGGGTTACGAAAAGAAAGCGGGCATATCGCACTTCCCCTTGCCAAGACTAGCAAGGGACAGCCTGAAGTGACTCGATCCGGCCTCAACATTTCCCTATCTGCCACGGGTAATCAGGCCAATGCTTCCCGGACTCTGCGTATTTTGGGGCAGTCCAATGGATCTCAAAGGGTAGAACTCTTAGGCTGCAACCCCCGAACCGTAGGCTTCGGGTCCAGCCGAGTTGTTATAGGGTCAGTATAGGGAGGACCACAAGCGTGCTTTATCCAGAACAAGACCAGCTGACCCTTGATTCCACCTTAGCTGATTTACCATCCCATGATTTTCAAGTTTCCGCCTCCACCCTCGGACAGGTTGTCAGCCAAGTCTTTCAAACTCATCTGGAGTTACCCGGCGTGATGATTATCGCCGATGAACAAACCCTCGGCATCATTTCCCGTCGGAAATTTTTTGAATGGTTGAGTCGTCCCTACGGATTAGAAATTTATCTCAAACGTCCCATGTCCGTCCTGTGGACCACCATCCAAGCGGTGGAAACCAAATCTGGCATCTATTCCCCCCCTTTGCATCTCCCCGCCTCCTGTAAAATCCACGAAGCGGTTGATATTGCCTTAGCCCGTGACCCCCACCAAGCTTATGAACCGATCGCCCTCGTCCTCCCCGATGGACAAGTGCGATTTTTAGATTTGCATATTCTGTTAGTCGCCCACTCTCACCTGTTCCAACTGGCGAATCAAACCATTGAAGAGAAAAAAGATGCGGCGATCGCCGCCAACCGCGCTAAAAGTCAATTTTTAGCCAACATGAGTCATGAACTGCG
>NZ_JAFLQW010000539.1 GCF_017313335.1 Phormidium pseudopriestleyi FRX01
CAGGCTTCGACTGGCTCAGGGCTCAGGGCTCAGGGCTCAGGGCTCAGGGCTCAGGGCTCAGGGCTCAGGGCTCAGGGCTCAGGGCTCAGGGCTCAGGGCTCAGGGCTCAGGGCTCAGGACAGGCTTCTCCCTTTTTGGGAGAAGGGGGCTGGTGGGGGATGAGGGCAGACTGTCCAAACATCGGATGCATTCGTCAAGGGGAACTTGCCACGGGGTTGATTCAAAACCCTACCCTCAGACCCTTGTCCCCCAGCTGCGATCGCTGGTGCACTAGCTAGAAACCAGGCTCTTGGGGAACTGAGGCAGTTTGATTTTCTTATTCCGACCGGCTACTCCGATAGCACCCCCTACAGCGGCAGCAGCCAGGGCCATCCCCACAGCCCGAGAGGTCCCATTTGATTGAGGTGGGGATGGCGGTTCAGTCTGGCCCAGTTTATCAGCTTCTCCAAAAGAAAGAGGCTCACCCAACTCATCCGTAAAAGGAGAGGCATTAAACGCCTCATCTTGATCGCCGGGTAACTCTTGTTCAAGTGCCGGATTAGACTTAATCTCAACCGCCTTTTGGGAGTCAAACACCGTGTCTCCTGAAGTCACGACTTTAGATTGACGAGCATCCAGAATCATGGGGGAAGTCATCGGTTCTTCAAAAACCCCTGAGATCATATCGATGTGTTCGAGGATGCGATCGCCCCTTTCCCCTTTGACCACTTTAGGCTGATACTTGCGGACCTCAACAGGTAAAAATTCCACCTTCATTTGTTCCTCTCGCAAGGATACCTTCAGGACTGCGGTATCGTAATCGCTGCGAGCATTCCCTCCAAAAATAAAATTCCCCAGAGAGTAAGCAATAGGCCGTCCCTTATAAATTTCTGCCCCCTGCAAGACATGAGGATGATGACCCACAATCACATCCGCACCTTGGTCAATCGTAAAATAGGCCAATTCGCTCTGCCAAATTTCGGGATAATTAGCCAGTTCTACGCCCCAGTGAAAATTCACCACAATCCAGTCCACTTCATCCCGAACGGCCTGAATATCTTCAGCAATCCGCTGTTCCATGCCGTGATTGGTCCCGGGCACTCCTTCTGCTGAGGCATGATAATCCGCCGTATAGTAACCGAAGTAGGCGATTCGCTGTCCTTTCACATCAATAATTTTAGGACGTCGGGCTTCCGTGATATCCATCCCGGCTCCGATCGCATGAATCCCAGCTTTTTCTAGGGTTTTCAGGGTTTCTTGGAGTCCGGGACCCTGGTAGTCCATCGCGTGATTATTGGCGAGGTTGACAATATCAATGCCCCCAGAGGTAAGCACCTCCACCGCAGAGGGGTCGGCTTTAAAATTAAAGGTTTTTTCCAGTTTTGTATTGGCGGTGGTCAAGGTCCCTTCCAGGTTGACCATTGCCATATCTGCCTCGCGGTATTCAGGCATTTGGTCAAAGGCCCAGGTGTAATCACTCCCGATCAGGTCTTCAAACCCATGACCCAGGGTGACATCTCCACTCATCATCAGGGTAACCGTCGGGTCATTTGGGTTGATGACATCGGTATGTTCAATGACTGGAACGGTTTCTAAGGCTGCCTGGACCATTTTGGGCCGTTCCTCGGACCCGTTGACGGGATTGGAGGCAGTTTGGGGGGAAACAATGGGGTTAGTTTGGGATTGGTCGCGCAGTTGCAAGTAGCCGATCGCACTGCCCATAATAAAGGCACTGACCGAGACCCCCGCCACTAAAAATAATCGAAAAACTTTATAGTTAATCCAAGAAGCGGCGCGGGAAACACCATCCAGCAGCCGCTGTAAATGCTGATTTCTGCGTTGCTGGTTGGCTGGGGTGACAATGCGGATGGATTGCTGCCACAATAAGTCAAAATTTCCGACAGGGTTAGCACCTGTGGCGATGATGCGAACTCCATCAATAACTTCAGAGTTGAGCCGCCAGATCTGGTGACAGATAAATTTGTTTAAGCCCGAACGCAGTTGCTGGTAGATATCAGATTGATTGCTTACCCCATTAATTTCCAGGCGGATCCGCAGACATCCTTTTTGGACGGGTTCGACCCTGGCATAAATGCCTTGGGGGGCCAGGTATGAGTTAATTAGGTAGGCGATCGCCCGAAAATTTCCCGCCCGTGCTAAGTCGAGCATTGAGGGTTCGGCAAAGGTGCTGAAACTGGTCATCCTGTTCACTCCTATTTCTTGCTGGCAAATCTAAATTTTAAATCAGGGATATCCCTGGGGAATTGATGTTTAGGGTTGATTTTGGGTAATTAATCCTTTTCAAGGATTGCCTCTAAATCTCCCGAATGGGTTTGAGTGTTAACAGCGTTCTGCTTAAACCGCTACTCCCGGTGAGCTTTTAAAAATTTGTCCTTTAATTTGGGGATGGATTGTTGTTTAACGAACAATTTTTCACCCCTGATCCCAGCGCGGTTGAGGTCTAAATGACCGGGGCTGATAGTCGCCCTCTTTTAAGTTAGTTTACGGTGAGAAAGCGGCAGAATCGGACGGGCTTGGGTGATTAAACGGGCGATCGATCGCCCAAAAACTAAATTCTACCCTGCTGCCGCCTGCCGTGTTCGCCCAACTCTGTTCCCTGAGATTTTCCCCGATTTTCCCCGATTTTCCCCGATTTTTCTGAATCATCCTCAAGAGAAGCAACCGGGGAATTTCCCGTGAGGGATTGGCTTGACGATTGTATCCCAAAACTTCTATTTTTTGAGTCTTTGACTTGACAAAATTATCCCAGATATGCATTCACTCACTTTTGGGTGGTCAAGGCGATCGCCCTGGGGGTTTAATGTGAGCCAAAGTCGGGAGAGGCGATCGCGCCTACAACTCTTGCATTCTCTCTTTAAAGATTACCCTGAGTTAAAACTGATAAGTCACGCCCACTTGCAAAACCGGGTAAAAGCGGAAACGCCCTAACGAATCTTCCAAGTCTTCTTGCTCTCGCTGAAGTTCACTGGCTAGGATGGGATTGGATGCGGCACCGGGGGCGTTTAACGTCACATTGGGCGATCGCTGAAACATCACCCCCAGGTCCATAAAAAATCCCCATCGCTTTCCGAAGGCCACCGGATTACCCCAACCGACCCCAATATAGGGTGCAAAATCGGGAAAATCAACTTCAGCTTCTAACGTCCCCACTTGCGTCACATCAAAGCTCGTGCCACCAATTTGATAGGATGAAATTCCTTGGTCGTTGACATCGGTCTGACCGACTCCTGATGCCTTATTCCCGTTATAAACGAGACCCCCGGTGATCCGAAATCCCGAGTCTTCGTTGGGAAAATAATCGACAAAAGCCGGAATTGTCCGTAAATCTACATCAGTATCGTAAGTGATGTCGTTTTCTGTAAACTCACGGTTGAACGATAACCCATTAAATCCAATTCTGGCGTTTAAATTGGGGAAAATTCGACCCGTAACCTGAGGGCCAATCCCCAGGGTTCCCCCATTAGCTGAGACAGCAATCCCACTCCGTTCTTCCAGCAAGCGCAGGGTGCGCGATGGCAGGGGGGCGGGTTGAGACGGGGGAACGGGACGAGGTGCAGGTGGAACGGGTTGAGTTGGGGGAAGGGGTTGAGTTGGGGGAAGGGGTGCGGGTGCCGGTGGGACCGGCGTCGGCCCAGGGACTTGTTGGCAGCGAGAATTCAGCGGAAACAACCGACACAAGGTTTCTAAATCGGTATCTTGCGCTTGTAGGGGTTGGGAGAGACTGGCATCGATCGCCAAAGTGGTTAAAATACCAACCACGCCATAAAAAATTTTTATAGAGAGACCAAAGTTTTGAGCCATGAGCTTTTGTGTTCGGCTGGTGTTGGGCTATATGCATTTGCCATCGCATCATATCCCATCCCACTGATGCCAGGGTAATGATTTTGTCTGGAGCTTGCGCGATCGCCCCTGTCCCCAGGATTGCCCTCGGTGCTTTGCCTTTGGAATCCCTTATCTCTATAGCGAACCTAAATGAGCTTGACATAAAAAAAGCGAGCAAGATGCTCGCACTACAAGACTCTTAGGCATTGGATCCATTGTCAGAATGATTTAGACGCGCTATATACTGTTTAAAAGACGGTTTAAAATTTTGATAACTTTTTTAACGATTATTAACTCATCCGGGAGTCGGCGATCGCTCCTGAATCCCCCACTCCATCCCCATCTTGAGGCCAAACCATGACCGTTCGTAAAGATACAATTTTTGAGCAGTTTTTAGCACCCGTCGTCTGGCTATTCATCGATGAAAAGGCGATGCAGCAGTTGAGTCGTAGCATTGACTGGGAAACCGAAAGCTCTCGCCTCAGACGTCCCGATTTGGAGTACCCCGACTATTACATCACTCAAAATTTTCACGGCATTGAAGGCGGTTACCTCAATCCAGGTGCAGCAGTCAGTTACGACCCAATTACCCAATATGCGCTTCCTCCCCATGAAGGTTGGATCCGTCAAGGGTTAATTGATGAAATTCGCACCCATCCCCGTCGAATTCTGGATTTGGGTTGTGGCACGGGTTCGACGACAATCCGGCTCAAGCAAGCCTTTCCCGATGCTGAAGTCATCGGTTTGGATTTATCACCCTATATGTTGGTGATGGCGGAATACAAGGCTAAACAAGCGGGTTTAGAGATTCACTGGGTGCATGGTCCTGCGGAACAGACTGGATTTACCAGCAATTCTTTCGATCTGGTGACGGCTTCGTTATTATTCCACGAGACGCCCACAGAAATTGCCGGGGCGATCGCGCAAGAAAGTTTCCGACTCCTGCAACCTGGGGGGCAGTTTCTGATCCTCGATGGCAATCAAAAAACCCTACGCCAGACAGAGTGGCTCACCCAAATTTTTGAAGAACCTTATATTCAAGAGTATGCCGGTGGCAGTGTGGATGCCTGGATGGGTGCGGCAGGATTTGGTGCGGTGCAGACGACTGAAGTCTGGTTACTCAATCAGGTAACCAGCGGGATCAAACCGTTACCTCAATCCTCGGTGGCGTCACCGAAATCGACTGAACAAGAGGAGTCCTGGGTTGTGGCTCCCAGCTACTAAGGAGAGAGGGACCATGAGTTTAAAAGCGATTTTATTTGATTTCAATGGGGTCATTATTAATGATGAGTCGATTCATGAGGAGTTAATCAATGAGTTGCTGCTGGCGGAGAACTTGCGCCCGAAAAAAGGAGAGTTCTGGCAAATCTGTTTAGGACGCAGCGATCGCGCTTGTATTGCAGAATTATTTGCCCTGCGGGGTCGGTTCCTGACGGAGGAGGCCCTGAATTCCCTGATTGCTTGCAAGGCGATCGCCTATCAGGAACGACTCGCTACCCTGAATAAACTGCCGATTTTTCTCGGGGTGGAAGACTTGATTTTTAAACTGCGCGGTGCTCAATTAAAATTAGCGGTGGTCTCGGGTGCTTTGCGATCGGAGGTGGAACTGGTGTTAAATCGGGCGAATATGGCCCAACATTTCTCGGCGATTGTAGCCGGAGATGACATCAGTGCCAGTAAACCCGAACCCGATGGCTATTTATTGGCGGTGGAACGGTTGAATCAGCAATATCCGGAGCTCAACCTGACCCCGCGAGATTGTTTGGCGATCGAAGATACTCCGGCGGGAATTCAGGCGGCTCAACGTGCGGGGATTCAGGTGGTTGGCATCGCCAATACTTACCCGTTTCATATGCTCCAACGGCAGGCAGACTGGACGGTGGATGATCTGCGCGATGTGGAACTCGATCGCCTCAAAGAGTTTTTTCAGCGCTGTTTGTCCCAACCGATACCGGGTTAACGGAACTTTACTGCCAGGGGAGTTTGAGTCATTGTAAACCCCAAAAAAAATTATCTGGGATTGCCTCTTCCCTTTCTACCTGGGTTCATGTTATGATGGTTCCACGAATGACCGGGGAATTAGCTCAGTTGGTAGAGCGCTGCGATCGCACCGCAGAGGTCAGCGGTTCGAATCCGCTATTCTCCATTTTTAGTGAAATATCTCAGACAGCGTGAGCGAATGGGGTTCAAGATGCCCTGGGGTGGATAACGTTACAGTCCGGCACTAGGCCATCGGTTCAACATCGTTGAAAAGCTTGATTTACAAAAAGTTACCCGAAATTTAGGGAAATCCCTTCATTTCAATCAGCTCAATCCTAGGGTCAATTCAGGGTGGGTTCGATGAGGCAACTCAGCCCCTGCTGAATGGTAGGAACCCTGAATGAGCGCGATATAATAAATTGAGCATTCAATGAATGGGTGCATTTTAAAATCGCAACATAAAGAGATATTGCTATGCTTTCCTTTAAAAAACTTAATATGTAGTCTCAACTACGAAAAACAGCCTGATTCCCTGAAAAATCACGGATTCAAGACTGGAAAAGGGCTGAAAAGGTAAAGTTTGTAACAAACAAATTGTAAGGTTTTAGTAACTATTGTTGCATCTTATGTTGTGTCGATCCAATCCGGGATAAATACGGTATGGTGTAAATATAAAGGAATTATTAAGCTTACTGGAAGAACGGCGAGAGTCGTTTCTCGGGTAGCCGCGAAGTAAATCCGCATTTAGCCAATCCCCGACAAGAGATTGGTTTTTGTTGGCAGGAGGAAAGATGAATCCCTTAATGCTACGTCAAATTTGGTCCTTGATAGAAAAAACCCAGGTTAACGTTTTGTTAAGTCTAGATGATGCAAGCTTGGTGCAGTGGTTGCTCAAGCAGTTCAGACAAGAGCAACCCCTCGATCCGGATCAAGTGAATGTGTTGAATGCATACCTGCGATCGCGACTCTCTCTGATTCGCGATATCGCCAGCGAACGAATTGCCACGGATATGGGATAACCGATTGCTCAGTATCAGGGTTCCCTTGGCCCTAATCTCTATTTCCCGCAATGGATGACCGATCGCGGTGCGGTTTGTCTGCCGCTTTCTTGGGGGAGACGATCGCAATGGGACAAATCACTCACCTGTTGAAACTCTTGATGAAATACTCCCTGCGATCGCCACAGCAGAGGGTCTTTTCAAAGGTCGAACCCGCAGGTTTTCCTAAGTCGTGTAAGATAAAGCACAGCCTTTAATCAGAATAATCGCACTGCAACCGGCCAATTCAATACAAGAAATTATAGAGATGGGTAAAAAGGAATTATTGAAACTGGCGAGTCTATGTCTGGCGATCGCCGCGACTGCTTGTGGGGGGCCATCGGGTCAACCCAACGCCAATGTTGCCACGGGTTCGCAGAAGTTGGCTCAAATCCAAAATCAGGGTCAGATTGTCTGTGGAGTCAGTGGCGAGTTACCAGGATTTAGTTTTGTCGATGCCACCGGCAAATATGCGGGACTGGATGTGGATATCTGTCGGGCGATCGCCGCCGCTATTTTTGACGACCCCAACGCCGTAGAATTCCGCAATCTCAACGCCAAAGAACGCTTTACCGCAGTGAAAAGCGGAGAAGTCGATATCCTCAGTCGGAACACCACCTGGACCCTCAGCCGAGATACCGGGGCCGTGGGGTTGCAATTTGCTCCAGTCGTCTTCTATGACGGACAGGGGGTTATGGTTCGCCAAAATAGCGGAATTACTAACCTCGCCGGACTGAAGGATAAAGCAATTTGTACCCAAACCGGGACCACGAATGAACAAAATATCGCCGATCGCATGGCAAGTCTCAGTATCAACTATCAAGTTGTCGTCTTTGAAGATATTAACGTCGCCTATGCCACCTATCTTCAGGGTCGCTGCCAAGCGGTAACCTCCGATCGCTCTCAATTAGTCTCCCGGCGATCGCGTTTTCCTAACCCTGAACAACATTTAATTTTAGAAAATACCATTTCTAAAGAACCCCTTGCCCCAGCAGTCGCCCCAGGAGACACGAACTGGTCCGATGTGGTGAATTGGATTATCTATACCACCATCTATGCCGAAGAACTCGGGATTACTTCCGAAAATGTCGAGGAAATGGCTAATAGTACCAATCCCGAAATTACCCGGTTTTTGGGAACAGAAGGTAATCTAGGCCAAGAATTAGGATTGAGCAATGATTTTGCCCTGCGAGTGATTCGCCATGTGGGAAACTATGGAGAAATTTATAATCGCAATTTAGGGCCGGAAACGCCTCTGAATTTGGAGCGGGGATTAAATAGATTATGGACTGATGGCGGGTTGATGTATTCACCTCCCTTTCGCTAAAAGCAGTCCATCCTTGAGTTAAAATTTTGGGGTGCATCCGATGTTTGGACAGTCTGCCCTCATCCCCGGAGCCCCATTCTCCCTTTTTGGGAGAAGCCCTCACCCTCAGTCCCTCTCCCCCTTTGGGAGAGGGATTTAGGGTGAGGGCGGCGAGCATTGGGATGCTCCCAAAATTTTTCAAAAGTTAGGGAAGAACAAACCGATGGGATTGGGTCTATTAATTGATGGGAAATGGGTAACTGAACGCGAGCAGGAAGATAGTGGCGGTCGATTTATTCGCCCTTCTACCACCTTTCGGAATCGGATTACTGCCGATGGTTCGAGTGGATATCCGCCAGTAGCGGGACGTTATCATCTGTATGCGTCCTTAGCTTGTCCTTGGGCGCATCGGACTCTAATTATGCGCTCCTTGAAAGGCTTAGAATCGGCGATTAATCTATCGGTAGTTTCCCCGGTGATTGACCAAAATAGTTGGGAATTTGCCGAGTATCCGGGGATGATTCCCGATACGGCGAATCACTGCGATTATTTATGGCAACTGTATCTCAAAGCGGATTCGAGTTACAGTGGACGAGTGACAGTGCCGGTTTTGTGGGATACTGAAACCCATCAAATTGTCAATAATGAATCTCGGGAAATTATCCGAATGTTGGATACGGAATTTGAGGGGATTGCGGAAAATTCCATCAATTTATATCCAGGGGATTTGCAAGGGGTCATTGATGACACGATTGATAAGATTTATCAACCGATTAATAATGGGGTATATCAGGCTGGATTTGCCACAACTCAGGCGGCGTATGAGGAAGGGGTAACGGATTTATTTGATGCCTTGGACTACTGGGAGGGGATTCTGGGAAAACAGCGCTATTTATGTGGCGATCGCCTCACGGAAGCTGATATTTGTATGTTTACGACCCTGGTGCGTTTTGACCCAGTTTATTATGTTCATTTCAAATGTAATATCCGGCGAATTGTAGATTATCCTAATTTGTGGAATTATCTCAAGGAGTTGTATCAGCATCCGGGAATCAAATCCACTTGCAATTTTGACCATATTAAGCAGCATTATTATCGGAGTCATCCGAAAGTCAATCCCACGGGAATTGTTCCTAAAGGACCGATGATTAATTGGGATGAACCGCACGATCGCAGTCGGTTTGGGTAAAGTCTCGATATAAGTTGAGGGGAAGCAGACATGAGAAGATTGTGGCGCGATCGCCGATTTTGGTTTATTGCCATCCAAGCCGTCGCCGTTGTCTTGATTGCGATATTGGGGTTAACCCTGTGGCAAAACTTGCAGCGCAACTTACAGCAACAAGGCATAACCCTGGGATTTAACTTTTTAGACTCTCAGGCAGCGTTTGATATTGGCGAAACCCTGATTCCCTACGACCGAAGTTCAACCTATGCTAGAGCTTTATTGGTAGGATTACTCAACTCCTTACGAGTGATGGCGGTGGGAATTATCCTGGCAACGGTAGTGGGGATTACCGTGGGAGTCGGGCGATTGTGGGATAATTGGCTATTAAGAAAACTTTCGTTACTGTATGTCGAAATTATCCGAAATACGCCTTTATTGCTGCAATTATTTTTCTGGTATTCGGCAGTGTTCTTAAGTTTACCGGGGCTACAAAATGCCATAGAATTGCCTCTAAGAATTTATTTAAGTCAGCAAGTCGTCGCCTTTCCCCTGCCTTGGACAGTACCAGAAGTGCTGGAGAGTGGGCAAATTGTGGGGGGATTACAACTGTCTCCCGAATTATCAGCATTGGTGCTAGGATTGAGTCTTTATACGGCGGCATTTATTGCCGAAATTGTACGCGCCGGGATTGAATCAGTGCCAAAAGGACAGTGGGAAGCGGCGCGATCGCTGGGATTGAATCCCAGTTTAATGCTGCGTTTGGTGATTTTTCCCCAAGCGTTGCGAACGATGATCCCCTCTCTGACGAGTCAATATCTGAATTTAGCGAAAAATACCAGTTTAGCGATCGCGATCGGTTATCCTGATATTTATTTTGTGGCCTCCACCACGTTTAATCAAACGGGACGGGCAGTAGAAGTAATGATGCTGCTGATGGCAACCTATTTAACGATTAGTTTATTAATTTCCCTGTTCCTGAATTTTTACAATAAAAAAGTCCAACTGAAAGAGCGCTAAAATTGGCGTCAATCATACCCATAAATCTGTTAGAAAGGGTGACGAATCTATGGATAGCAAAGCCGAACTCCCACCTGTTACGCCGAGACTTTCTCCCTGGAACTGGGCTAGAAAAAACCTATTTAATACTTGGTACAACAGCATTCTGACAGTGGTTTGTCTGGGGTTGATTTATCAGTTAGGGGGAGGATTGTTGCATTGGGCGATCGCCTTAGCAGATTGGCAAGTGATTGGGGTAAACTGGCGGTTATTTTTAGTGGGAAGATATCCCCCCCAACTCTATTGGCGCGTGGGAATGGCAACGGGGGTCATCGCTGGCGCTGCTGCCTTTTCCTTCTGGGCAATCCGCTGGCGTGCCCAATTAGTTCAATGGATTCCTTTGGCCTGGATTCTAGCATTTCCAGTGATTCTCTGGTTCATTGGCGGGGGATTTGGACTGCGACAGGTTCAGACTCAGTTATGGAATGGATTATTACTTACCCTGGTGACGGCAATTATTAGTATTGTATTGTCATTCCCCGCCGGAGTTTTGTTAGCATTAGGACGGCAAAGTTCTCTTTCCGTCTTGCGCTGGTTGTGCATTCTGTATATTGAAATTGTCCGGGGATTACCTTTAATTGGGATTTTGTTTATGGCGCAGGTGATGTTACCGTTGTTTTTGCCCCTGGAGATGCGTCTCGATCGCGTCATGCGGGCGATCGCTGGGTTGAGTCTGTTTAGTGCCGCTTACATGGCAGAAAATGTCCGAGGGGGTTTGCAATCCGTCCCTCGGGGACAAATTGAAGCGGCGAAAGCATTGGGATTGGCAACCCCTTGGGTGATTTTGCTGATTGTATTACCCCAAGCATTACGCGCCGTGATTCCCGCCATTGTGGGGCAATTTATTGGATTATTTAAAGATACCTCTTTACTAGCGCTAG
>NZ_JAFLQW010000086.1 GCF_017313335.1 Phormidium pseudopriestleyi FRX01
AGAAATTTAACAGAATGTTTGATGAAGCCTCTCGACAAATATAGCGGTTTTCATGCGTGTGAGGGACAGAATATTCAGTAGGGGCGCAAGCATTGCGCCCCTACTGGTGTAACTCATCCAACAGAAAACCGCTATATAGGGTTTGCTGGACTTATGAGTTACAGATATTTAAAGGAGTGCGAGCATCTTGCTCGCTCTTGCCAATAGTGAGCAAGATGCTCGCACTCCAAAAGAATGTACCTCATCACTCTGAGAAACGCTATAAAACCTAACCACAACAAAACTTCCGCATATTTTGATAAACCCCCCTAAATGTAGAGGCGATTCGCGAATCGCCTCTACATTTAGGGATTGATTTGAAAGAGTGCGTCAGTCCTGCCACGAGGGAAGCACCCTAATCAAACGCTTGCTCCCTCAATTCAGGGAGCGTTGGCAACTGTATTCACGCAATTCTGGCAACTCTAATTCCAGCAATAGCTTAGGCGATCGCCCGGGTTAATAGGTGAAACTGTTGATTTCTTGCTCTCCATCAAAAATCACGAACAACACCACAGTATCCTGTTCAAACCGAGTCGTTAACAGAACCATATCTTGACCCTCACCCGGAACCGTCTCACTGGAAACAACTTCTTGAAAATCCCCCGATTTATCCACTAAATCTTGCCAAGTTGTTTCCAGAGTTTCTGAGGTAATATTTTCCCGAGCAATCCCATCGTATTTCTGCAACGCCTGGTTAAACTCTCCATCGGCGAGTAAGGACACAAATTCTTCAGCCTGGGAAACCATTGGAGTAGTTTGAGCAATCGCTTCCACCCCCTGGAGGGGTTGGAAACTTTGAGCTTGAGCCGGTAAAGTATCAACGACAGCAACCGTCGCCAGCAAAACCAAAGAAAGAATAGTTTTCATCAGAGTTAGCTCCTTAAATAGCCTATAAAAAATGCTATCTACTGCATTCTATCAATTGTTCTATATTGAATGGCTTCTGCCACATGGGAGATCTTGAGTTCATCATCGCCCGCGAGGTCCCCAATGGTGCGGCCCACCTTTAAAATGCGATCGGTTGCCCTTGCCGAGAGTCCCAACTTGCGGATGGCATTTTCGAGGAGATTGCGGGTTGCCTCATCCAGAGGACACCATTTGCGGAGTTGGGCGGTTTGCATTTCCGCATTGCAGCGAATATTGGGTTCGGCTTTAAATCGATCGCCGGCGCGATCGCGCGCTGCCTGAACCCGATGTCTCACAGGTTCCGAACTCTCTCCAGTGGTTTGACGAGTAATTTCTTCCGGTTTTAAGCGATTCACCGCCACTTGCAAATCAATCCGATCCATCAATGGTCCTGAAAGTTTGGCCCAATATTGTTCTCGGTGACGAGGTGAACAGGTACAGGGTTGGATCGGGTCGCCAAAGTAGCCACAGGGACAGGGATTGGTACTGGCAACTAAGGTAAATTGTGCGGGGAATTCCACACTTTGTTTTGTGCGAGAAATAGTGACGCGACCATCTTCTAAGGGTTGGCGCAGGAACTCTAGCACATCTCGCTTAAACTCTGTGAGTTCATCAAGGAACAAAATACCCCGATGAGCGAGGGAAATTTCTCCAGGTTTGGGATAGCTGCCACCGCCGACGAGAGAGGGACCGGAGGCAGAGTGATGGGGACTGCGAAAGGGGCGATCGCCAATTAACGCGCCGCGATTTTTCAGTAACCCCACCACGGAATAAATTTGGGTAACTTCTAAGGCTTCTTCAAAACTCAGAGGCGGTAAAATCCCCGGTAACCGTTTAGCCAGCATGGTTTTCCCGCTACCCGGAGGACCGACAAAGATTAAATTATGTCCTCCTGCTGCCGCAATTTCTAAGGCGCGGCGTCCATGTGCTTGACCCTTGACATCTTGCAGATCTAAACCCCCGAAGGGATGGGGTGCAAAGGGGATGTTTCCATCCAGTGTGACGGGTTTGAATTGACTTGGGTTGTTCAACAGGGCGATCGCATCGCACAAATGCTGACAGCCATAAACCTGTAATCCTTTCACCACCGCTGCTTCCCCGACATTGCCTTCTGGGACAACTAAAGCCGTAATTCCCATCTCCTGGGCGGCAGCAGCAATGGGAAGAACACCGGCAACGGGACGTAAGGTGCCATCGAGGGAGAGTTCACCCAGGAAGAGAAAATCTCCCAAGACTTGGGCGCTGACTTGTTCTGAGGCGGCGAGAATGCCAATGGCGATCGGTAAGTCAAAACAGGGACCCTCCTTGCGTAAATCCGCAGGGGTCAAGTTAATCACAATGCGACGCAGGGGGAAGGCGTAGCTGGAATTTTTCAGGGCAGCTTTTACCCGTTCCTTGGACTCTTGCACCGCTGTATCGGGCAATCCAACGACAACGATTCCCGGCATTCCTCCAGAAACGTCTATTTCGACTCCGACCTTGACGGCATTAATCCCAACTAACGAGGCACTCCAAACTCTAGCAAGCACGGCTGATATCCTGATGACTGCTGAAAGTATTATAATCTCGTCGGGTAAAAATGAGTAGGGGGATATCACTGAGAGAAGGTTGGGTTGTGATATTTCTATAAAAACCCGCAGCCTTAAGGACTCTGTTGGCGAATCAAGAAAGAGACCTCTCCCCGGCCCTCTCCTAAGAGGAGAGGGAGAATAAGGAAATTTTTTTATTGCTGGGAGGGGCTTTGATTCTCCACCTTCCAGCAAAGGTATTCATTCCGCTTACCTCCCTCTCCTCAGAGGAGAGGGCCATTCAGAGGTGGGAAGGGGGTTTGGCTGACAAGGGTAGGTTTTTTACGTTTATGGTGATTCTCCGGTCCCCTCCCCTTGGCAAGGGGAGGGTTAGGGTGGGGTCCTCTTTATGTGGCGATCGCCTGAGTTAAG
>NZ_JAFLQW010000296.1 GCF_017313335.1 Phormidium pseudopriestleyi FRX01
AAATAAAGGCAGGTTGCGGAGCGTACCGCGTTTTGGCTTAGTGATGGATTCTGAAAGCATTGAAGCCATAAAAGTAAACGCGATTACAACATTGGCAATGTCGGTAGTTGTTTTGAGTGTTTAGGCGGCGCTTGACGGTCGCCGGGAGAGGTTCAATCTCTCCTCCGAATCTCAGTGGCTTTAGCCCTGAGAGTGTCAATAAAGTTAAAATTTCGTCAAACAATCCTGGATGAGCTTATTGGTTGTCGGTGCCACTGGTACCCTAGGCAGACAGGTTGCCCGTCGCGCCTTAGACGAGGGATACCAGGTACGTTGTTTAGTGCGCAGTTTCAAAAGAGCGGCATTTTTAAAAGAATGGGGCGCTGAATTGGTCCGTGCAGACTTATGCGATCCAGAAACCTTGCCGGTTGCCCTAGAAGGGGTAACCACCATTATTGATGCCGCGACGAGTCGTCCAACCGATTCTCTAAGCATCAAACAAGTAGACTGGGAAGGCAAAGTTGCCCTGATTCAAGCGGCCAAAAAAGCCGGGGTCGAACGGTATGTCTTCTTTTCTATTCTGGATGCGGACCAGTATCCAGAAGTCCCCCTAATGGAAATCAAACGCTGTACAGAAGTCTATCTCGCGGAATCAGGATTAAATTACACCATTCTGCAATTAGCTGGGTTCATGCAAGGGTTGATTTCTCAATACGCCATCCCCATTTTGGACAATCAAGCAGTGTGGGTGACTAAGCAGACTGCTCCGATCGCCTATATGGATACCCAGGACATTGCTAAATTTGCCGTGGGCGCATTGTCGGTCCCTGAAACCTCCAATCATGTTTTTCCCGTAGTGGGGACTCGTCCTTGGACTCCCCAGGAAATTATCGAACTGTGCGAACGACTCTCTGGGGAAAAAGCCAAGGTAACCCGAATGCCATTGGGTGTCCTGCGGGCATTTCGCCGGGTGGTCCGATTTTTCCAATGGGGCTGGAATGTGGCCGATCGCTTGGCATTTGCTGAAGTGCTCGCCTCAGAAAAACCCCTAACGGCCAATATGGATGAGGTGTATCCCGTCTTTGGATTGGACCCCAAGGACACGACCACCCTAGAATCATACCTGAAAGAATATTTCAGCCGAATTTTAAAGAAGTTGAAAGAATTAGATTACGAACAGGGCAAAACCAAGAAGCAGTCAAAACGAAGAGTCCCATTTTAACCCCAGGGACGGGATGAGATCAGTCCCTGGAAGTCGCCTATCCCAGGCGATCGCCTAAAGGGTCTTGACAAATCGCATAGCTTTGTTCAGACTCTAGTTTCACAGGGCTATTTGGCATCCCTGATGCCACGGATCCGCCCAAGACGCATTTGCGGTGATTTACCAAGAATGTGACGACATCCCTAACTCTGGCAAACAAACAACCACTAGCAGGACTTGAGCGCGGTGCCCAAAGCTGGCATTATTTACAACGATGTTAAACCCGTAGCTTGTCGCGCTGCCGAAGAATGGACAGACAAGCTGATTGGATTGGGTTGGGAAGTTGCTCTGTCCACCGGCATGGGCGGCATTCTGGGCTATTCTGACCTAGATAAGCCCGTCTGTCATACCACCGTCGAACAGCTCACCCCTCCTGGATTTAACGCTGAAATGTCTTTCGCGGTGGTGTTGGGAGGCGATGGCACTGTGCTGTCGGCATTTCGGCAGGTGGCAAGCTGCGGCATTCCCTTGTTAACGGTGAATACGGGCCACATGGGGTTTCTGACGGAAACCTATCTCAACCAACTTCCCCAAGCTATGGAACAGGTGTTAGCGGGGAACTATCAAATCGAAGAACGGACTATGGTCACGGTGCAGGCAATCCGCGACGATACCGTCGTCTGGGAGGCGCTTTGCCTGAATGAAATGGTCCTACACCGGGAACCTCTCACCTGTATGTGTCACTTTGAAATTCAAGTGGGACACCATGCGCCGGTGGATATTGCCGCAGATGGGGTGATTATTTCCACGCCCACGGGTTCGACAGCTTATGGTCTCTCGGCTGGGGGTCCAGTGATCACACCGGATGTCCCGGTGTTACAACTGGTGCCGATTTGTCCCCATTCTCTAGCGTCTCGGGCCTTGGTGTTTGCCAATACTGAACCTGTGACGATTTTTCCGGCGAATACCAATCGTTTGGTGATGGTGGTGGATGGGAATGCCGGGTGTTATGTGTTGCCCGAGGACCAGGTGCGAGTCCAGCGATCGCCCTACTCGGCTAAATTTATCCGGATTAATCCCCCGGAATTTTTCCATGTTCTGCGAGAAAAACTCGGCTGGGGTCTGCCTCACATTGCGAAACCCACTTCCGTAGAACTGCCTTGAGCAGGTGGCCCTCTGGTGCAGTCTCGGCCCAGTCCCTGGGGCGATCGCACTTGAAACCTTCCGGGATAAGGCGACTACCACTTTATACCCAGGGCTACCCTCCTTACAAGAATAGGTTTTTTACGCATAAGAGCATCTCCGGTTCCCGGACCTTGGCAAGGTCCGGG
>NZ_JAFLQW010000538.1 GCF_017313335.1 Phormidium pseudopriestleyi FRX01
CAATATCGTCAAACTGGGATTTGTGACTATCCGGTATTAGAAGGAATTGCCTATCGCGCTCACCAAGGTACTCTATTTTTGCCGGAACAACAACAATTGATTTCTGATGAAATTGACCGGACTTTGGATGATATCTACAAAGCGGTTTCGGCTTTGGAATATAAGTTCTGTGATTTACAGAAATTTGTGGCCATGAGCGACCCGGAAATTATGCAGAAGACTTTAAAGGTGGAAATGCTGATGAAGTCGGATTTAAAGTTGCTGTTTAAAGCCCTGCATTATTTATTGGATAAAGCTCATAAATATGCTGTGTCTAATTACGGCCAGTGGGAGTATTTAGAGAGTGATGATGCAGAAAAATCCCGGAAATTAATTAAGCAGATTGTGAAAATCAGAACAGCGCTGAATAAAGAAGCTCATGTCAACTGGGTGATGAGCAAACCGACGGAATTCGGACGGAGCAAAGCTTGTCAACGAGTCCGGCAGAAATTAGATTTATTGCCGGGATATTGTTATGAGTTGGGTTACATTACTCAGCAAAAACTGCTGGATAAAGTGATGGTCAATCGTCCTTCAGTTTAAGCGCGGGGTTTCGGAGTTTTGATCCGGATGGGTCGGTTGAGTTGATGTGGGTAACTCTACCGACTTTTTTTTAGTGAGAGAATTCTCTCCTGGATGCGATCGCATCTGGAAAGGACTGAAATCGAATCCACTTGTTCCAGTTGACTTGCCAGTTTGGGGACTGTCTGAATTACCGGGATTTTGCCCGGTGATACATGGGGGCGATCGCCCGGTTACGGTTTGACTTAAATCCTTACAGCGCAAGCTGATTTCGCTCTAGTTTTGGGAAATAGGTTGGGAAATAACCCGACGGTGTAACAGTCACTTTAAATACTTCCACATCCCCTCCCCAGTCTATGACAATCACCCCCTACAGTCAAAGTATCAAAGGTTGTCAAGTCTTTATTCACCAACCGACTCTTATGAAACGAATTCTTCAGTCTGTTGTCACTCTGTCTGCTTTGTCTGTTGTGATGATCATCCCTGCACTCCTCTCCAGCAGTGCCGCTCATGCCGAAGGGTTACAAACCCTCACCGGCAAGCAAGGAATGGCGGGTAACTATATCGGTGCGGGTCTCAGTGGTAACGTTCACAACTGGGATGAGGGACAAGGCAGTGAAAGCTATGGCGGTAACGTCCAAGGTCGTTATCAAGTTCCGAATTCTGCCTTATCAGTGCGCGGATCTGCCTTGATTAATAATAATGCGGCAGCATTGGTCCCGATGTTATCTCTCGATGTACCTGTGACGAATAACGCCAACTTATACTTGGGAGGCGGTTATTCCTTCATCACCGAACGCGGTCAACAAACGGCTCTGGGTAACCAAGATGCCTTAACGCTTGCCACGGGAGTGGAGGCAGTTGTTCAGGATAATATCGTGCTGTTTGGGGATGCCAAAGTTGCGTTTGATGCTTATCGCAATACGGATCAAGCCGCTTTTAGCCTACTGGTGGGCGCGGGTTATCGTTTCTAATGTTGCCCCGATTTGGGCGGAGTGTGGTGTGGCACTCGGTTAAATAATCAGTGAGAAAGAGCAGTCGGGTGGGTTATACCTCCTCGACTGCTTTTTTATGGGCAATTTCAGGAGTCCTAGCGCATCAAACAGGATAGGTTATACCTGAGATATTGCACCATTCTTAGTAAACCGCACAGTCCGGGGGGGTTTAAATCTCCGCCTAATCGCTCAAGTCGGTTAAAACCCGACTAAAAACATGAACCCATAAGATTTCAGCACGATTTTCAACTCAGGCGGGGGTTTAAACCATAGCCCTGTCAAGGTGATAAATTTGATGACGAAAAATTGTGATTTCATGTAGGGGCGCAATGCGCAGGCCCTGAATTTGTAGGGGCGCATTGCGCCCCTACAAATACACCTTGACAGGGCTACGGACAAGCAACCCCCACGACTCACGAACCGATTCAGTCATCAGAGGAATTTGAAAAAGCCTTTGAAGAATTGGGTCGGGCCTTTACCGTCTATTGGACCTGGAAAGCGACGGCTTTGCTCGATCGCCAGCCTACGGACTCCAGATGCCATGACACCCCCCACCGAACCTCTAATTATTTCATGACTCAGAGCAACCCCTCTATTCTGTGGGGGGTTACTTTGAGCGACCTGATGGTGGGGCGTTGCCTTTGAAACTTGAGCATTAGTCTTCCAAATCTGAAGAAACTGTTTATAAAATGTAAATAAATATAACAAATTGACGTTAAAGCTGTCAAATTCGCTTATAACCATTCGCAAGGGTGTCAATCGAAGTCGAGCAATAAAAGGTAAAAAAGTTCATAAAAAGAATAGCGGAATCCGGGAAACGAGCGTGACTTCAGTCCTGAGAGGTCCGCGACACGGCGAATTCATTCGCCTTCTATCTTGTGCTAAAATTAAGCGGTGAGTAAGAAAAATCAACTATGTGTTGAACCATTCCTAGTACGGCGAAATTCCGGCTACTTAGTACGGGGCTAGATACCCAACACAAAAAGAGCAAGTAATAGCAGGGTGGGGAGCGTACCGAATTTTGGCTTTGTGTTGAACTCCGAAAGCAACTAAAGACAGATAAGTAAGCGTAATGGCAGCGTCGCGAGACAGTTGTTTTGAGCGAAAGCGAGGCACCTTGACAATGCCTTTGAAGATTGCTTCGGTGGTCTATTCAAGAATCTCAGTGGCGTTGACTCCCTGAGAGTGTCAAAATAGAGACAATTCAAGCCCTACACTGTTTGTCTTGACCCCAAGACATTCCTAGGTGGGGTCTAGGCGGATCTAAACAAATCATTTTCATGGGAAAATTCATCGGAAAAAACCGGTCACTGACTACCCAACTTACAGTCTCTGTCACGACTTTAACCCTGGTCGCGATGGCGACTATTACAGCGATCTCAATTTGGAGTCAGCAACAGACTCTGCGTAGACAACTCGAACGACAAGCCGATCAGTTACTGGAGGCAATCTCCATTAGTGTGGGCGATGCGTTGACCGGAGGAAACGAACAGTTTTTGGAAACCCTTGTAGAGGAGAACCAGCGACGAGAAATCGCACTTTCTACGCGGATTTATCAAACCGACGGACAAGTCATCGCGGAGGATTCTCCCCAGGTGGGAGAATCCTCTGAGGGAGAACCCTTGGTGGGGCAACTGCTAGAGACGAATCGAACTCTATTTCGTTGGCAGGATAAGCGTTTGATTGCGGGGAAAGCGGTCATCGTAGAAGGCAGCCCAGTCGCTGCCGTGCGGATTGAGCTGTCTACGGCCCTGTTAGATCAGAAAATGTTTGTGGCGATCGCGACGGGACTTCTAGCGATTCTGGTCACCGGGTTGGTAGCCGTGATTATGGCGCGAAAGCTGGCCCAGTCGATTACCGGACCTTTGTACCAGTTGGGTTCTGCCACGGAAGGGATTGCGGAAGGGGACTTTACCCAAACCATTGAAATTCCGGCTTACGAGGAAATCGGCCTGCTGACTCACTCGTTCAACACCATGAGCGATCGCCTCCGAGAGCTATTTGAAAACATGGCCGATCGCACGGCGGATCTGCATCAAAGCGAAGCTAAAAATGTGGCCTTACTCATGGCCATTCCCGATTTGATGTTTGGATTCAGCGAAGATGGCACTTTTATTGATTACAAAGGAGGAAGAGGGGATACAATCTTAAAACCCCAAGGGGAATTGTTACAAAAAAGCGTGGAATTGGTTTTTCCGCCAGAACTGGCCGATCTTTATTTAAAATACGTTAATAGCACCTTACAAACTAGGGAAATTCAGGTTTTTGAATATGAGTGGTTTATCAACGGCAAGCGTCGCCATTTTGAAGCGCGATTTGCGGTCTGTGGGCAAGATGAAGTGCTCGCTATTGTTCGGGATATTACCGAAGGTAAATTAGCTCAATTTGAATTGCAACAAGCCAAGGAAGCCGCCGAAGCTGCGAATTATGCCAAAAATGTATTTTTAGCGAACATGAGTCACGAGCTGAGAACTCCCTTAAATGCGATTATTGGTTATACGGATTTGTTGCAGGAAGAGGCGGAAGAGTTGGGCTATGAAGATTTTATTTCCGACTTAGAAAAAATCAGACAAGCCGGAAAAAATCTGATGGGAATTATCAGCGATGTTCTGGATATTTCTAAGTTAGAAGCGGGGAAAATGACGTTATGCTTAGAAACTTTTGATATTTCTACGTTGCTGTTAGAAGTGCAAACAACAGTTTTGCCGTTAGTTCAGAAAAATGGCAATAACATTGAAATCCAATGCCCGCGCAATATGGGCAGTATGTATGCCGATCGCACCAAGGTTAAGCAGGTGTTGTTAAATCTGCTGAGTAATGCGGCCAAATTTACCGAATCCGGGATGATTTCTATGTCCGTTAAAAAGATTAGAAAGGAAAAAACAGCGCAGGATCAGCCAACTCAATCTCCCCCGCAATCTGCTGCTGACTCTTCCACCGAATCTGAGCCAGTCAACGCGACGGAATATGTGATTTTTCGGGTGAAGGATACGGGAATCGGCATCACCCCGGAACAGAAGCAGCATATCTTTAATGCGTTTGCCCAAGCTGACCCCTCGACAACGCGCAAATATGGAGGGACGGGTTTAGGGTTGGCGATCGGTCAACGGTTTTGCAAGTTGATGGGGGGTAAGATTTTTGTGGACAGTCTGGCTGATGGCGGATCGACCTTCACCGTCTGTCTCCCGGTGATGGTCAAACCTCCCAAGAATATATCCTGGTCGGTAGAAAAGTATAATTAAGCTGAGGGGGGTTGGGGAGATATAGCAGATCCTAAATCCGTTGTGGAATGCCCTCACCCCCAACATAAGGCGGCCCAAAGGGGGAGAGGGGAGCTATATATGTCATAAATTATTTAGGATTGCTATAGATCAAGGGACTCTAGGGGAGAACTGCCTCGCCTTTGAGGGGGATGGCAATAAGATTCTATCGGGTGCAAAACAACACAGTGTTCCCGGCT
Organism: Phormidium pseudopriestleyi FRX01; assembly: GCF_017313335.1. Lineage (GTDB taxonomy): Bacteria > Cyanobacteriota > Cyanobacteriia > Cyanobacteriales > Laspinemataceae > Laspinema > Laspinema pseudopriestleyi. The sequence continues at coordinate 5,017 of NZ_JAFLQW010000538.1, forward strand.
ATGCGATCGCCTCTGATGTAGAGATCCGGTGCGAGGTTTTGAGGGCGATCGCCCTCATCCTGAATCTCCGCATCACCCCAATCTCTCCTGTGGATTTTACTGAGGGACCCCTACCCCTTACCCCCAGTTTTCGGGGGGAACTCCTCCGAAAAGGTTGCATCGGGTTTCCGTCATCTGGCAGCATTTTCACCCTCTTCCTGGTGCGAGTTTTCAGGATTGGTATGCAGACTGGACCGTTTTTTCACTGAAATCGCTTGAGTTTTTGTAAAATTTTTTCTGGACTATCAAAAAAAAACCGTAAAATTACTGAGGGATTCAACAACTCGACATCGGGTCCAAGGGATTTGGTAGAATGATCGAGTAACTTAAGTATTTTGCATCGGATTGACTTAAAAGGGCAGTCAATCCGATGGGAGCCAGGGTAATCGGTGAGTATAACTAGCGGTGGCGCTCAAGCGCTCATTGAGTGGCGATCGCGCATCTATGCCCATTTTGATTCAGGGACTCTCAATCAACCGAACCCGGATCTCTCGCCGAGGGCATTGGTGGGCGATCATTTCATAATACCATTGAGTTCTTAATCCACCATCGCTGTGCCAACCCAAACCGTAAGCTCATGTTCAAAACCAACTTAAGAACAATCGCGCAGGTGAGTGCGATCGCCACGGCAATCAATAGGGGTTGTCAATCCATACCCGCATCGTCCCAAGACCTCTCCCCATCCAGTTTCACGACGCTCCCGAGGACCGACGGCGATCGTCCCATTCTCCTGAATGGGATCAATCCTTCCCACCTCGATATAGCGCTTCCTGAACTCATGAGGTACAGAAATTTAGAGCAGCACAAACATCTTACTCGCTATTGTCCCAAGCGAGCAAGATGCTCCCACTCCAAAAACGCAGCTCATACCTGTGGGAAACGCTATATACTCGACGGCAAGAAGTTCCTAGCTCGACTCCCCCAGTTTGCAGAAACTATCCCAATTGATAGATTGCCTCCAGCTCAAGCTCAGGTCAAGATGCCGGAGTTATATGCAAGGGCACAAGATAGGTGAGTGGCATGGTTATCTTTAACAGGAAAAAAGGGCTTTCCCTTGCCAGCAAACTAGCGTTAGCCATGACCACGTTCGCGATTCTCACCGTGGGGAGCGTCACCGGGCTTTTCCTTCGCCGTACACAACAAAACTTTCGCAGCGAGCTCGAAAATCAAGCCGAAATTGTCCTGACCACCTTAGCTGTCACCACCGCTCATGCTCTCCAGAACCAACAGGCTGACTTTTTAGAAGAAATCCTCGAACAACTCGGGAGTGAGCAAATTTTGGTACTCGGGCGCATCTATGCAGCAGATGGACGAATTGTGGCCGATATCTATAGCGATGATATTTGGCGCTACAATACCGAACCCGATGCCTTTGGCGTGATTCTGGTTAATAGTAACCAGACCGTCTTTGAATGGCAACGCGATCGCCTGATTGCCGGAAAAGTAGTCACCCGTGAGGACCAACTCCTAGGAGCCGTCAGCGTTGGCCTCTCCACTGCCGAATTGTGGGAAAAAATGGCAGCGATTCGCAATCAAGGCATCCTCGCCGCCTTGAGCGCCTCCCTAGCGGGCACCCTCTTCGCCTTGTTGCTGGCGCGTTCCATCACCCGCCCTTTACAGGAAATGACCGCCGCCACTGAGCGCCTCGCCGAAGGGGACCTGGATCAAACCATCGTTGTCGGCAGCCATGACGAGCTTTTTCTGCTGGCAGAATCCTTTAACAGCATGACCGAGCAACTCAAAGCCTCGATCGCCACCCTAGAGGAACGTGCGGAAGCCCTGCACCAAAGTGAATCGAAAAATCGCGCCCTTTTAGAGGCCATTCCCGATTTAATGTTGCAATTTAGTCAAGATGGGACTTTCATGGACTTTAAGGGGGGAAGAGGCGATACCCTCCTGCGACCGGCTGGAGAATTATTAACTCAAAATCTCGACAGTATTTTACCTCCAGGATTAGCCCGTCTGTATTTAGAATATGTCCATATTGCCCTAGAAACCGATGATATTCAGGTATTTGAATATGATTGGTTTATTAATGAAACTCGCCGTTATTTTGAGGTCCGCATGGTCGTCAGCGGTCATCAACAAGTCTTGGCAATTATTCGGGATATTACGGCGAATAAATTAACTCAATTAGAATTAGAACAGGCCAAGGAAGCAGCGGAAGCGGCGAGTCATGCTAAAAGTATGTTTTTAGCCACCATGAGTCACGAGTTGCGAACTCCTCTGAATGCGATTCTTGGGTATAGTGACCTGTTGCGGGATCAAGCTCAGGAAGATGGATTAGAGGAATTTATCTCGGATTTAGACCAAATTCATCAATCCGGTTTGAATTTGCTGACCATTATTAGTGATATTTTGGATATTTCTAAAATTGAATCCGGTCATACCAAGCTTTATTTAGAACGGTTTAATATGACGGCACTGATTGCCGAAGTGCAAAGTAATACCCACTTATCAATTCTGAAAAATAGCAATCAACTAGAGGTTAAATATGGGGATGAACTGGGGACCATGACTGGCGATCGCAGCAAGGTTAAACAGGTGCTGCTCAACCTCCTCAGTAATGCCGCTAAGTTTACCCAAAATGGTCAAATCACCTTTTCTGTGGAACGAATTGAGGCAGTTATCCCCAATGGAGAACCGGACTCGAATTCTGATGCAGGAATCTTTTTGTTTACAGTTACGGATACGGGGATTGGCATGACTCCCGAACAAATTGAGAAAATATTTCAGCCTTTTGTTCAAGCGGATGAGAAATATACCCGCAAATATGGGGGGACGGGTTTAGGGTTGGCGATCGGTAGGAATTTCTGTCAAATGATGGGCGGCAGTATTAGGGTGGAAAGTCAGCCCGGAGTCGGGTCTAGTTTCACTTGCCGCCTTCCTGTAGTAGTGCACAAACCGGAGGAGGCGTAGAGGGAAAAAGAGAGGGAAGAAGAGGGGGAAGAAGAGGGGGAAGAAGAGGGGGAAGAAGAGGGGGAAGAAGAGGGGGAAGAAGAGGGTTTGGAGACCAAACCCCTACATTAGGGAAGGGAAGGGAAGAAGAGGGTTTGGAGACCAAACCCCTACATTAGGGAAGGAGTAGAGGACATATATCTCACAATCTCCTCAAGCAGGGTTTGAAAGAGGGGATTTCCAAAGTTTAAGAAGTATAACGAGGGCTTTTCTTCATACACCTGGGGTGAAAAAGTGACGAGATAGGAATGGGATTGATAATGCATTTCAAATATACCCTCAGAAATGGGTTGAAATTCGATTCCAATTTGTTTAAAAATTTGGGAATTTATCCATAAAAATTGGATATTTTCGGGTATAATAGGACTTAAAGGTAAAGGCTTATTAATCTCTTTTAGGTCGGATTCTACATCGATTTCTACCATTTCATCGAGGGCGGGACGTAAGGGCGGCGCTTCTAAAACGGTCTCGAATTCACTCAGCATCACCCCTTCTTCTTCGGGGTCAGCACTCATGACGGCCCGTTCGATGAAGGTGGGAACGCGGGCTAAAATGGGTTGGAGATTGCCGACAATGGTTTGGAAGGCATTGATGCGATCGCGCAGTTTTTTATAAACTTTGGCCTCCACTGTCCCATCATAATAAAAGTTATGAATTCTCACCGTTTCATACCGTTGGCCGATGCGGTCTAACCGGCCAATTCTTTGTTCTACGCGCATCGGATTCCAGGGCATATCATAGTTAATTAAGACGCCGCAGGTTTGCAGGTTTAGCCCTTCCGAGGCGGATTCGGTACAGAGTAAAATTTTGATAATTCCTTCTCGAAATTGGGATTTAATTTGCTCTTTGGGAAAGGTTTTCCAGGTTTCCGACTGGTAAAGTTCGCCGCCGCGTCCAGAATAGCAGGCGACTTGGGACCCATATAATTGCTGTAAGGCAGTTCGCAAATAGTCCATTGTGTCGGTGTATTGGGTAAAGACGATCGCACTTTCTCGCTGGTTGAGTTCCTGGCGCAAAATTGTGATAAAATAAGACAGTTTGCTATCATCGCCGGTATTTTCAAATTGGCGGAGTAAGTTTTTTAAATAGGCGATTTCTTCCGGGTCCGTTTGTTCAAAATAGGACTCCATTCCTTCTAAAATGGCATCCTCGGCATCGTCTAAATCGTTGAGGTCATCTGGGGTAAAACTGATGCCATCGAGTCGGCGTTGCAAGGATTCACGGATGGCATAAAAGGAACTGGTGAGGCGTTTGCGGTAGAGAGTCATGAGAAATCCTAACGCTTTGCGGTTGTCTTTTTGGGCGAGGTTATAAAAGTGGCGAACATAGTCACTGACAGCGCAATAGAGAGGGATTTCCCGATCGCCTTCTAAGACGATCGCATGATCCTGAACTTCTCGTTGGGGAATATCTCGATCCAACAATCCTCGGCGATAATATTGGCGCAAGGTATCGCGAGTGTGGCGAAACATCAAATCTTTGAGGGGAGTATTGATGGTTAAATATTGGCGAGAAGCGGCGAGAAAGGGTTCGTCTTCGGTATAATGTTTAGCATTGACGATCGCCTTGCCGTTTTTCCAGATATCCTGGAGTTTGTACGCCATGAGGCGATCGCTTTTTTGTAGGTAGTCTTGGAATCGGTCACAAGGGGAACCGCCTTCCTGGATATAACTGACTGCCATTTGTTGCCAGAATTCTAAAGTTTGGCGATTGGGTTTGTCCGAAAGGGAGGCAAAATACTCGCAAAAGTTCTCGGAATAGGACCAATGTCCCTGTAATCCCAACAGATGTAATAAATCGAAAACTTCCACGGCATCGATTTGCATTGGCGTGGCAGAGAGTAACAGCAGGGAACGAGTTTTTGTTTTCAATTGCTGCATTAATTGCAACAGACGATTAGGGGTTTCTTTGCGATTTTGGGGACTTTGGCGACGGGCATGATGTGCTTCATCTAAGACGACTAAATCCCAGGGTTCTGCTGCCAACAGTTCCGCCATGCGATCGCTGCGGCGAACCAGATGGGAGGAGGCGATCGCTAAGTTTTGAGTATTCCAAGGATTTGCCGAAGTGGGCACAGTGGCGGAGGATAAGCGGGAGTCAGCGGGAATGAATTGCCCTTGTTGATAACTCCAAAAATGTAAGTTAAATTTTTCTCTAAGTTCTTCATGCCATTGAGGTTGAATACTGGCAGGGGCTAAAATTAAAATCCGTTGGGCTTTTTTGCTAACCAGTAAATAGCGTAAAATCAATCCAGTTTCGATGGTTTTGCCTAACCCCACCTCATCAGCAATCAGAAAATTTTGGGGGAACTTTTCCGCAAATCGACGGAGAATTTTAAGTTGATGGGGCCAAGGTTGAATCGGGATAGATTTCAGACAAAAATCCAGACAACCGGGAGAATCATGTAAATTTAATAAGGTTTGGAATGCTTGCCATTCTGCCTCTAACTCCGTCTCTGGAATTGCCGGAGGTGACGGTTGAGACATCACGGGTTCTGAAGTTGGCGATGGGGATAAGGGTCGAGTATCAAATTCGGTTTGTGGCGTCCAAGTTGGCGGGGAGTCGGGACTGTAGTGGAGGAGTTTATTTTTGACTGCTTCGGGGATGTCAAAAACCCTGACATTCGGGGATAAATCGTTCCACAATTGCTCAAATCGGAAGATTTCCTCATCGACTCGTTCCAAGTCCCGTCCCCCTTCCCAGCAACAATAAACATGGAAGGATTCGATGTTATTTTCCCAACCAGCGAGGGATTCATTATTGGACCCGCTAAAGGCGATTTTTTGCCCTTGTTTGTCGAGTAAGATGCCAACTTTTTCATGAAAGAGATGATGGCGATCGCAAACGGTATGGGGGTCTTCGGGAATGCCAGTCGTTTTGAGAGGAACGGCGATTTTAATATCGAGATAGAGGTTTTGAATTAACCAACTAAGAATTTGAAAATGTTTGAGTTGGGCGAAGTTTTCTGGGGGAGTTAATTCCGTATCCAAACGGAAGGCGATCGCATCTCGGAGGGCGTAACCTTCCTGAATTGCTGCTAAATCCTGGGGGCTAAATTGACAGCCCATAATCAAGCGAATGCGTCCCTGATTTTGTAGCATCGCCCCCAGTCCCCGCGCCACTTTACTGAGAATAGCGCTATTAAAAAATCCCGACTTGCGATCGTACTGAGTCGCGCATTCTAAAGCGGGGATATAAAAATCTGCGATCGGGTTGTTTTCATTGCTGGAATAACTAATCCGCCATTCTTTATCTTGAAAGTTCATCATTCCCCCTAAATTGTGTCATAAAATTATATTAAATTAGCCCGCATAAAATCTTAAAACTTCTTCTCCACCTCCGGTCCCCTCCCCTTGGCAAGGGGAGGGTTAGGGAGGGGTCTGCACGTTAATCATTCACCCAGAATCTTGACGGTTTCTCACCTTTAATTCCGGGAACCCCACCCAACCCTCCCCTTGCCAAGGGGAGGGCTTTCGGACTCCTAACCGGGGAACCCCACCCAACCCTCCCCTTGCTAAGGGGGAGGGCTTTCGGACTCCTAATTCCGGGAACCCCACCCAACCCGGACCTTGCTAAGGGGGAGGGCTTTCGGACTCCTAACCGGGGAACCCCACCCAACCCGGACCTTGCCAAGGGGAGGGCTTTCGGACTCCTAACCGGGGAACCCCACCCAACCCGGACCTTGCTAAGGGGAGGGCTTTCGGACTCCTAACCGGGGAACCCCACCCAACCCGGACCTTGCTAAGGGGGAGGGCTTTCGGACTCCTAACTTTTTATAAAAAATTATTCTAATGTTAAAACTTGCTCTCTAAAATCGGCAACTAAGCGTTTAAGTCTTAGCCATTTTACCCCCAGTAACACCTCCTCAATTTCATCTCCTCCCAAAGCTCTAATTATCAACTCCTCCCTATCTATCAATACAATTCCCTGATAAATGTTAAAATTCCTCAAACCGCCAGCAGTTTGCATTCGTTTTCGACTCTTTGTCGGAACCCAACCCAAGTCCAAAGCATCTTCATTATTCAGTAAAAGCCAATCCGTGAATCCCGTATCTAAGATAGCAGAAACGGAGATTAATTCTTCATCTGCCGCAATTAAACCGATTTGAAAAAGTAACTCCCCCTTAAGGTTAAATCTCCCAGAAATCATACTCGCCCACAAACTCCCGTCTCATTAATACAGAGAATGAGACAAGGTGCATCCGGATGTTTCGCTTGGGCTTGTTTTTCAGCTTCTACTTCGTCGGCATCAATGAAATAGTCTCCGCTTTTGGGTTCAATCACCATGAACCAATTGTAATAGTCGTCAATTAAAGCGGGTTTGACTTGTTCAAAAATCGCCTGACAGTCTGCATCAAACTGTTTCATTTCTTCTTGACGTTTAGCCTTTTCTTCCCCACTCCGGGACTGTTGGGGAAAGGCCCGATTTTGACGAAGACTATTGCTTTCCGATAGCTGGCTCATCTTAGATTTAAGTCGGATTAACGATTAAGTTAATATAGCATATCTGCCCAGAAAATAGGGTTTTTCATTCTCGATTAAATCAACCCTGATTTTTGCCAATTTTCTGCATTTAATTCCTGTTCCGGTCCCCTCCCCTTGGCAAGGGGAGGGTTAGGGTGGGGTCTGCACGTTAATCATTCACCCAGAATTTTGACTGTTTCTCACCTTTAATTCCGGGAACCCCACCCAAAGAAGCCCCTTGCTAAGGGGAGGGCTTTCGGACTCCGGTCCCCTCCCCTTGGCAAGGGGAGGGTTAGGGTGGGGTCTGCACGTTAATCATTCACCCAGAATTTTGACTGTTTCTAACCTTTAACTCCGGGAACCCCACCCAAAGAAGCCCCTTGCTAAGGGGAGGGCTTTCGGACTCCTAACTCCGGGAACCCCACCCAACCCACCTCCGGTCCCCTCCCCTTGGCAAGGGGAGGGTTAGGGTGGGGTCTGCACGTTAATCATTCACCCAGAATTTTGACGGTTTCTAACCTTTAACTCCGGGAACCCCACCCAAAGAAGCCCCTTGCTAAGGGGAGGGCTTTCGGACTCCGGTCCCCGGACCTTGGCAAGGGGAGGGTTAGGGTGGGGTCCCCTGAATCCTGCTAGCTACCCTAAATCTAAACTCATCTGTCCCCCTTCTAACGTCATCTCCAATTGTTCATAAACCACCTTTGCTTTAATCTCATCCATTGATAACCACAAATTTAACAACGATTTCTCCTCCGGTATCCGTTTCTTCTCATCTCCCAGACGCGGAATTACTTTTAAGGCGACCTCGATCGCCCGCATGAAGGTATCGTTACTCGTGAGGGCTGTTGTCTTCATGAATTGCCGGACTAATTGGATATTTTCCTCCTCCTCATAAAGGGCGATAATCGCGTGAATTCCATCTACTAAATAGGTGAGGGAAAACTCTTGGGGGTCTGTTGAAAAAGCGCGTTTTTTGAGTCGTTGTTGCGGGGTGAGGAGTTTGCAAGTGCCACTGGCGGAGTCGAGGAGTTTGTAGGTTTTGCTTAAATCGTAGACGTTGAAACCCCCGATCGCCAATGCTAACTGTCTCGCTTCATCAAAGGGGAACTCTCGGGCGCGAAAGGCATCCCAGGCGAGGAGATACCACTGGGTGAGAGGGTCAAATCCAGCGGTATCGGTTTTCACCAGTTTGCGGAA
>NZ_JAFLQW010000670.1 GCF_017313335.1 Phormidium pseudopriestleyi FRX01
GGTTACTTGGACTTGTTTTTGTCGTTGCCATACTCTTGGTCAACTTACAGAAGAAAGCGTGTTCAAACTTCATCGGCACGATGCCTAATTCCCCGGGTTCAAACTCATCAAAAATATGTTGAGCATCGTAGGTGCCGTAGTAATCCCCCACTCCGGCATGATCCCGACCGACAATAAAATGGGTGCAGCCGTAATTTTTCCGCAGCAAGGCGTGGAAAATCGCTTCTCTAGGTCCGGCATAGCGCATCGCCGCTGGGTTAATAGCCAAAATTACCCGGTCTTTCGGATAATATTTTTCCATGAGAATTTCATAACAGCGCATCCGGACATCTGCCGGAATATCATCCCCTTTTGTCACGCCGACTAAGGGATGCAGGAATAATGCATCCACACTTTCCAAGGCGCATTTTGTAATATATTCGTGGGCGCGGTGGATCGGGTTGCGGGTTTGGAAGGCGACGATGGATTTCCACCCTTTTTCCCGAAACAGTTCCCTAGATTGTGCGGGATCGATTTGGTAATTGGGAAATTGGGGATGCGCTTGGCGATCGAGCAACCAAATGGGTCCGGCTAGATTGATGGGTCCTTGCTCGTACAAGACTTTGACACCGGGATGATTCAGATCCTCAGTGCGATAGACGTTAACTGCTTCTAATGCCTTGTTGTAGCGATATTTTTGGGTGAGTTCTAAGACGCCTACAAATTGGCCTTCAGTGTCATCTAAGCGGACCCAACTCCCTTCTTTCAAGGGTTCAGCGATTTCTTCACGCACTGGCAGAGTGATGGGAACGGACCAAGGGAGACCATTCGCCAAGCGCATATCCGTGACGACGGGATCATAATCTTTTTGATCCATGAAGCCCGTCAGGGGGCTAAAACCACCAATAGCAATTAGGATAAGGTCACATAGGGCGCGATCGCTCAGTTGCAGGCGAGGCATGGTCTCGGCTTGGGCGAGAAATTCCTGCTTTTGAGCGGGACTGACGATCCGATTAATTAGGTGACCGCCGTGGGGGGCGATCGCATCTGGATGTTGACTCAAAACGATCCCTCTTTAGATATAGTTCAATTCTTAAGCTTTGCTAATTTTTTATCATACTGGTATCTGGGACGTTTGGCACGACTCGATTCGGTGCGATCGCATTCATCCCAAGATTGCCCCAATATCAACAACCCGGCTTTGTTGAAAAACCGGGTTGCTGATATTAGGGCTTTTAAATTTTCTATGGCATCCCTACTTCATGGGTTAGAAACCCGGTTTCTTCACCCCATTTCTGGGAATTCCCAGCAATTCAAGGCAGAAACCCAGTTTCTGGTCCGATCGCCACACGATCGCCCTAGGACAACTGTTCGATAATCCCGCCACCCAGGACGCGATCGCCGTCGTACCAAACTGCTGCTTGTCCAGGGGTTACCCCAAACTGCGGTTCGTCAAAAACAAGTTTGGCGCGATGTCCCCGATCTTCGGGAATCACAGTCACAGGAACCGCCGAAGTCCGATACCGAATCTGAACTTCTGCCCGAATTGGTGCAGTCGGAGGGGCGATCGAGACCCAATTGACCCGATCTACAGTGAAACTCGATTCCGTTGCAGAGGTGCGATCGCCGACAATTACGCGATTCTTCACTGCATCCAATGCCACCACATATAAGGGTTCCGCTGCCGCCACACCGATCCCTTTCCGCTGTCCAATGGTGTAGCGATGGATTCCATCATGCTGTCCGAGAACCTTCCCCTGAACATCTACAATATCCCCTTTTTGGGGCTGAATGTACTGTTCCAAAAAGGTCTGCATTGACCCGTGAGCTTCCACCAAGCATAAGTCTTGACTTTCCGGCTTTTCCGCCGTTTGCAGTCCATATTCCGCCGCAATCTGCCTGGTTTGGGTCTTAGTAATTTCACCCAAGGGAAACATACATCCCGCCAGCAATTTTTGGGTTAAGTCGTACAAAAAGTAAGATTGATCTTTATTGCGATCGACAGCCCGCAGTAATTCATACCGTCCAGTCTCTTCGTTATAGTTGACTCGGGCATAGTGTCCTGTGGCAATTTTGTCAACCCCTAATTCTTCTTGGGCATAACTTAACATCGGGCCAAATTTCACGGCCCGATTGCACTGGGAACAGGGTAACGGAGTAAATCCGGCACTATATCCCGCCACTAAGTAATCGACAATTTTTTCTTGAAATAACTGGCGAGTATCGATGATGTGATGGGGAATGTCCAACTCTTCACAAAGCGAGGCAGCATCGACCATCCCCTCAGAGCAGCATTGACCTTTCCCCTTCATTAACCATAGGGTAAGACCAATAACTTCATATCCTTGATGATGTAGGATGGCGGCTGCGGTAGAACTATCCACTCCACCGGAGAGGCCAACGATGACTTTGCTCATAAAATCCCATAAAAGGCCGCTATTTACACAATTCGGCCAGACAATAACAATCTCTTTCTAGGCTAACAGATCGAGTTTGAATTAATTGTCAAATTCAGTTAGATTTTCGGTTATGCCTAGAAAATGGCTTTAATTTCCTTTGACACTCCCGATGTCTAAAGACACGGGGATTCTTGCACAGCCTTAGACCAAAGCCTAAGTCTGATGGGCACTGCTCATTGTGCCTCTAATAAGTCCGCTCAAATTAGATTTGAACTTTCCCTTTACGTTTAGGTTAC
>NZ_JAFLQW010000599.1 GCF_017313335.1 Phormidium pseudopriestleyi FRX01
GATGCACCCCAAATTTGTAACTTTATTATGGCTATAGCCCGTATTGCTTACCCTAAACCTCGAAAAATGCTCAGGAGTGAGTTGTCTCAAATTCCCTAGCCGTTAGTCCATTATTCTGTCAATTCCTTGTACTTATTCTTCAAATTTAGCGCTGACGATTGTTGCATAATGTTTGACGATTTCACCGATGACTTCATCGATAGTTTGATGGTCTGTATCAATTTCAATCGCATTTTCTGCTTTTGTCAAGGGGGAAATTTTGCGCGTGCTATCTAGGCGATCGCGCTGTGCAATTTGGCCTTCAAGCAGACTAAGGGTAATCCCTTCCTCCCCGGATTTTATCAAGTCTTGTTGACGTCGGCGCGCTCTTTCACTCACTGAAGCGGTTAAAAAGATTTTCAACTCGGCATTGGGGAAAACATGAGTGCCAATATCTCGCCCTTCTGCCACGATTCCACCGCGTTCTCCAAACTGCTGCTGCTGTTTGACTAAATGAAGTCGCACGCTTTTCAAGCTAGAAACTTGGGAAACATTGGCCGTAACTGCTTGAGTGCGAATCGCCTCAGTTACGTTACATCCATCTACCCAAACTTGGGTGGGAATCGCCGGGTCCTCACTGGTGTCGATAAATTCGATTTTGGCCCGACTGACCACTTCTGCGATCGCCGGTTCATCGTCAAAAGAAATCCCTTTTTCCTGAACCAACCAAGTTATCGCCCGATACATGGCCCCTGTATCTAAATACATCAATCCCAGTTGTTTCGCCACTCTACGGGCTACAGTAGATTTCCCGGCACCCGCTGGACCGTCTATGGCTACAATCGGTTGGCGGTCTTTCAGGATAATATTATCAATTAATCGGGTGTTGCCAATCCGCGCGGCGATCGCCACTAATCCCGCAGATTCTATGCTATCAATCGGTTCAAGGCTTGTCGGTTCTACCAATTCGCAATACTCTAGGTTAACGTCCGGTTCAAGGCTCAATTCACCTTGAACCGCAGCAATTATACCCTGACGAGTTAGCTCACCCCCGAGAAAAACTTTTTGAGCCTTTTGTAAGCTACGATACAGCACTGCTGCACGCGCTTTTTCTTCATCACTAAGATACTGATTTCGAGAACTCATTGCCAATCCCGAAGCCTCTCGAACAATCTCACAGGGGACAATTTCCACCGTCCGGTTCAAATCCCGAACTATCCGCTGTAAAATCGCCAGTTGCTGGGCATCTTTTCGCCCAAAATAAGCCCGGTCCGGTTCTACCACATTGAAGAGTTTGGTAACAATAGTCGCGACCCCCTGAAAGTGACCAGGACGCGATCGGCCACATAATCCAGACATCATCGACTGCGGAGGCCCCACCTGAGTTAAGGAATCCTCTGTCCCTTCAATAATTCCCATCTCCTCCGGCGTCGGTGCAAAGATGACATTCACTCCCGCTTGTTCACACAGGAGGCGATCGCCCTCTAACCGCTGAGGATATCGCAGCAAATCCTCATTCGGACCAAATTGCAGCGGATTGACAAAAATACTGACAACAACAATATCATTGCTGGCTCTAGCCCGTTCAATTAAACTCAGATGGCCCGGGTGCAAGGCTCCCATCGTCGGAACCAAACCCACAGTCTGACCCTTAGACTCTAGTTCTAAATAACAGCGCAACGCAACAACCGTTGTAAACAGGCGCACCACAACCCCCAAATCTTTACCAAACATCCTCTTTGCAGAGTAGTTTATCCCAGGAAAGGATGAAGGCGGAAGTCAGGACGGATGATTTTTCCGCAGAGTTGTCCCCACCAAGTCTCAGAAACCGGGTTTCTTTTCCCAATTTTATGACACGGAACCACAATCTAGGCAGAAACCCGGTTTCTAGCCCCCTACCTAAAGTCAGAAACCGGGTATTCTAGCCTGTAGGGTACTAACCTCCGATTACTCGGCAGATGAGGTGGTGGATGACCCTAAAATATCCAGACGCACCTGTGCAACGCCGCTATTGATCATGCCCAGATTCTGGGCTGCTGCTGCTGAAACATCGATAATGCGTCCTCCGGTATAAGGTCCGCGATCGTTAATTCTGACCACCACAGAGTTCCCATTATCCAGGTTGGTGACCCGGACTTGGGTCCCGAAAGGCAAATACAGATGGGCCGCTGTTAAAGCATTTTCGTCAAAGATTTCCCCGCTGGCACTCATTCGACCATGAAATCCAGGGCCATACCAAGAGGCCATCCCGTTGATTTGGTATTGAAGATATTCCGGGGTGACAGCTTGTAGGGTTGGCGGTTCCGGTTCCGGTCTGGGTTGGGGGCGATTGGCAATTTCGGCGATCGGGGATGCGCTGGCAATCAGGCGGCGGAGTCGATTTGTGGCCTGAATTGCGTCTTGTGCTAAGTCGTTGGTGGTGTCCGGTAGTCGGGTTTGCTCGTCGTCGATCGCCACCAGGTTCATGCCATTGACTTTGATGAGATAGCTGTCACGGATGGGGTATCCTTCCTCGTCCAATTCCCCATTCCAATCCAGGGTAATTTCGGGTGTGGCGTTACTTTGTCGTAACTGATTCAAACTGGAGGCGATCGCCTCTGCTCTCGATACAGGATCCCTGGGATTCTCGGACTGCATCTGGGCGATCGCGTTGGATCCCAAACTGCTTAACTCCCTCAATCCCTTTGCCTCCAGTCCCGATCCGGGCAACCCCATCTCAATCTCTGAATTGGAATCCCCAGTCATGTCCACAGACTCGATAAAGGTCAAGACAGGAATATTTCGCACATAAAGGGTGGCGGCAGGTTTCCCGGTGATTTCATGGGGTTGAATCTTAGTGATGACTTCGGACCAAGGATTCACCTGGATTCGGTCTGGATCCGAGTTCAAATTGACGGGTCTATTTGATTCAGCATGACTGGTTGAGGTTGTCCCGCAGGCGGTCATTAGCAGCACAACCGTTGTCCACCAAAATCTTTGCTTCATATATTTTGCTGTGAGGAACTGGTAAAGAACAATCCATGAGTCGGGTTAGGCCCTTTGATAGCGGCTATATAGCTCATTCCCTGGGGCTTGAGCAACCCTTCTCATAGTCGATACGTTTTCGGTTTGGTGTGTTGAACTGCAACAGACTATCACAAAGGTTTGGGATTGGGGATCGGTATAGTCGATTCAAGGGGGGTAACTTTATTAAAACTTTACAATTACAAAACTGGGGCTATCCTACTTAAACCCAGATAGAATTAGGATTTCGGATTTATCGGCGGGAAAGAATACTTTATCAAAACTTTACATTCAATGGGCAAATTTTGCGATGTATTCAATTGCCAAGAGCAAAAACCCGCACCCTCAAGGGTGGGGCTATACGGACAAAGCCTGCCTCCGCAGGCTGAAGAGTAAAGCAAGTCTTGGAGAACCGGATTGGGTAAAAACATCTTGCTTCCTGCTATCCATCCGTCCTACCTCCCCTGTAGAATAGCCAAGGTGGAAATAGCCGTTCAGATGGGTTGATACATGGATTATCGAGAGGCAGGCGTGGATGTTGAGGCGGGTCGAGCCTTTGTCCAGAAAATTCGGAATATGGTTACAGGGACCCATCGACCGGAAGTCCTTGGGGGGATTGGTGGATTTAGCGGTTATTTCGAGTTACCCACCGGATATCAGCAACCCATCTTAGTCTCTGGGACCGATGGGGTGGGAACAAAACTCAAACTCGCCATGTTGCTCGATCGCCACGATACCGTTGGCATTGACTTAGTAGCAATGTGTGTGAATGATGTTTTAACATCCGGTGCCGAACCCCTATTCTTTTTAGATTATTTAGCCACTGGAAAACTCAATCAAGAACAACTGGCGAATGTAGTCCAAGGAATTACCGACGGATGTAAACAATCTGGTTGTGCCCTGTTAGGGGGAGAAACCGCAGAAATGCCCGGATTTTATCAACCGGGAGAATATGATTTAGCGGGGTTTTGTGTGGGAGTCGTGGAAAAAAGCGAACTGCTCACGGGTCAGCAAATCCAAGTGGGAGATGTGGCGATCGGGCTGGCGAGTTCCGGAGTGCATAGTAATGGATTTAGCCTAGTTAGAAAGATTGTGAGCGATCGCCATATCGATTGGCAAGACAAACCGGAACAACTCAACGCATCCGTCGGCGAAGTCTTGCTCACCCCCACCCAACTCTACGTTAAACCCGTATTAGCCGCGCGAAAAGCCGGAATAGAAATTCACGGCATGGCGCATATTACCGGAGGTGGATTACCAGAAAATCTCCCCCGTTGTTTACCGGCAGGATTATCCATCCAAATTGACCCCGACAGTTGGCCGATTCTGCCTATTTTTAACTGGTTAGCTGAGGTAGGAACTGTAACCTTGCCCGAAATGTTTAATACTTTTAATATGGGTATTGGTTATGTAGTGATTGTGCCAGCTAATCAAGCCGAAAAAACCATTGAATGGTTTGAATTCCAGGCAATTTCTGCCTATCAAATTGGGGAAGTCATTGAAGGAACGGGGGAATTAGTCGGGATTCCAGAGTAAGAGTAAATTTTGGGGATTGACCGGCAATTCGCTCGCCATCAGGTGGAAATATTGGAGCGTGAGTCAGATGCTCAAGTTATTGCTAAAATCTTTAACTTCCCGGTCTGATTAACCCTCAATTATACAAAGATTATAGCGGTTTCCGGACTCATCAGGTATCCATCGCACTCCTCACTCCTTCCTGATTGCGATGGATACCCCATGAGTCAAATGCCCCCTATCCGACAAGGTGCAAACGATCGCCGGTGTTGCCGAGATACCCCATACTGTTGCAATGCCTGAGTATGTTTTGCAGTACCATATCCTTTATTACTTGTCAAATCATACTCCGGATATTTCTTCGCCAAGCGCACAATTAACTCATCGCGCCAGACTTTTGCCAAAATACTGGCAGCGGCAATCACTAACGAATTGCTATCTCCTTTAATCATCGTTTGTTGGGGAATTCCTAAATTAGGAACGCGCTGATTGCCGTCAATTAAACAGAATTCCGGTTGAACTTGGAGTTTATTGACGGACCGTTTCATTGCTAACAGAGAGGCTTGTAAAATATTAAGGCGATCGATTTCTTGGACCGATGCCATGCCAATTGCATAGGCGATCGCCTCTTCCCGGATCAGTTTTGCTAACCGACAGCGTTGGTTATGGGACAGCTTCTTACTATCCGTTACCCCTGCTGCCTTCAAAAGTGCCGCCGCCTCATCGGACAAAATCACCGCGCCTGCAACCACCGGACCAAATAAACAACCCCGTCCCACTTCATCTACTCCAGCAATGCAGTCATTTGGGGGCGTTTTCTGAGGATTTTTGCTGTTATCTGAGACATCCCAGAGACTAAGCTGTTGCGGCACATTTAACGGCACGATTTTTTTGGGGGGTAAACAATTATTTGGGTTCAAACAAAATTTAAACAAAAAGATTGTCCTTGGAGAAGTGGAATGACTCTCCAAGGACAATATTGAGTCAAAACGAACTAACCTTCTGCCGCAGAAGAACGACGGCGACGACGACGAGTGGCGACTCCTGCCGAATCATCCTCATTGTCTTCCTCATCGGATGCGGAGATGTCATCATCATCATCATCATCATCAGCATCAGCCTGATTAACCGGAGTCAAATTCTCCTCGGGAGAGTCCTCCTCTAGAGATTCCTCCTCTACATCCGCCTCTGCAATGGGTTCTTCATCGTCAAAACTCTGTTCCGAGAAAGAAGAAACCGACTCTCCCGGTTCCGTCACCGAGATGACGGCTGATTTAGAAAGTTTCACCTCCTCTTCCCGGAGCAGCAACGGAGAAATCCCCATCAGCGCATAGACATCTTGCTCTTCCGGCGACATTTCGACGTGAATCACCTCGGACGGTTCGTTCACCTTGTCATAATCGCGGAAACGGCGATTCCGGTCTGATCGATCAGGACGATCCTCCTTCGACGAACGCATATCTCGGTCATTCGTCAGCGCATAAGCGGGAACACCCACATAAGGTTCCGGTTCAGTCCATTCCGGTTTCGGTTCCCGACTCCCCGGTAGGATTGGCGAGGTACTACGAACCGCCGTAGTTTTTAGCGTTTCCTCCGTTTCCTCGCCTTCACCGGCATCTAAGCGACGACGGCGACGACGGCGTGGGCTTCCTGGACCCAATTCTTGATAGCTGGGATGATTGAGCAGATCCAACTCCGATACTTCCGTCGTTGACTCATAATCGGGGACATCGCGGACGGTGGGTTCTGGGATGCGAGTTTCCTTAACCGGCGAGGGGACCACCAGGCGATCGCTCACATCCGGGAGAATCGGCTGGATTGGTTCTACCTGAACATCTCCTTCTCCCGGCAAATGCACATGATGTCCTGACCCCCCACAAGTGGCGCAAGAGTCACTAAACAACTCATACACATTCTGACCTTGGCGCTTGCGGGTCAGTTCAACCAACCCGAGTTCAGAGAGTTGAGCAATTTGCGGTCTATTTTTATCCGCTTTCAGGGCCTTATTGAAATGCTCCAGAACCTGTAATTGGTCCCGACGGGAGTCCATATCAATAAAATCGACAATAATCACCCCGGCGATATTCCGTAACCGCAATTGACGGGCGATTTCCGTTGCCGCTTCACAGTTCGTCCACAACACCGTTTCCCGGGAAGTAGCCGATCGCGTAAACGATCCAGAGTTGACATCAATCACCGTCAGCGCTTCCGTCGGCTGAATAATAATGTAACCCCCAGACGGTAAATCCACCCTCGGTTTGAGCGCTTCGCGAATCGCCGCATTCACCCGAAAATATTCCAAAATCGGAGTGCGTTCGCGGTGTTCATCAATCAACACCCCCGGAGGCATTTTACCCTCATTCCAAATCATCAACTGTTGCTTAACGCGCTTCACCCCAGTGGTGGCATCCACCACAATGCGATTCACATCAGCGCTGTACATATCCCGAAGCACGCGCTGAATAAAATCATCATCTCGATTCAACAGTGCCGGAGGGCGAATCGTCGCCGCTTCCCGTTGGACATCCTCCCACTGTTTTTGGAGAAACTCTAAATCTTCTAAAATGGCCTCTTCGCCGACCCCTTCAGCTTCCGTGCGGACTAACAGTCCCATCCCAGCCGGCTTAATCAAAATAGCTAAAGCACGGAGTCGATTCCGTTCCGCCTCAGTGCGGATCCGGCGAGAGAGATTCACCCCTCGACCAAACGGCATCAGGACCAGATAGCGACCGGGAAGGGTAATATTTCCAGTCAGGCGGGGTCCCTTATTTCCCGTCGGTTCCTTCATCACCTGGACCAGAACTTTTTGTTGGGGTGACAACAGTTCCGTGATGGCTCCGGAGGAGCGTTTTAAGCGTAAAGGTCCAAGGTCCGTAACGTGAATAAATCCATTGCGGTCCGGATCGCCGATGTTAACAAATGCTGCATCTATCCCCGGGAGGACATTTTCCACCACTCCTAGATAGATATCACTGACCTGGTGCGTTCCGGTGGCGACAACGAGTTCCTGAATCTGATCTTCAGAAAAAACAGCAGCAATTCTATACTGCTCTGCGATAATAATTTGCTTCGGCATTCAATTTCCTCAAAACTTGGCTATGAGCTATCACCAACAGAGATCTTTAGTCGAGTCTCTACGTTTTCTTTCTTTCGCTCGTGGCATCAAAAGCCCAGTACGACCGATGAATACGTACGATGTAGCTATAGAAAAAACGAAACTTGATTTTCTAGGGTGTCGGGACAGAAGAGGGAAGACAACACGGGTTCTTTACAAAATTTATGCTGGCGAAAGCAAATTGCTTTGGACCTAGAACCTAGTTCCTTGTCCTGTTTATCTAATACTGAACCGACCCGCTAGGGCGAAAAATTAATCTTTGATATCCCCCATTGGGTCCAAACTAGAGCTATTGCCGAAAAGCCCGCGACTTTCGCGATCGAATCAATAGCTACGATGACAAGGGTATCCTGATGACATTCGGAGAATACTTTGGATTCCCACTCGCGAAAGAGCGGATATCCAATCCCTCTGGCGAACTGGCAAATAATACATCTAAATTCTGAAAGTTTTAGCGGCAAGGAATGATTGCCAGCATCTCGTGCTTGGCATCTGGTGCGGCTACGGTTGTAGAACTGCTAAATTTCGCCTCTCTACGGTTTGTCCAACCACAACTACCGAGATGATTATTGGCCCTTTGACACTGTGGTGACTGTATAGAGAACAGAAAGTTGGAAATTAATCTTGACAAATTCACCCTTAACGGCTTCGCACTTAGCCTCTAAGGGGTTATCACAACCGATGGGTCCGACAGAAGAACAGCGATCGGCTCTATCTCTGTTGCTTTCTCAAAACTTGACCCGTTTTAAAGGTCCCTAGGCTGTTTGTCTTGATCGAATGCTCTCTATGACGATGGCCCTTTTTTCAAAAGGCCCCTCGACTTTCTACCCTCCGCTGACTCAATTTGAGGGAGGTAAAGGCAGGAAACCCTAAACTTTCTCAAAGGCTGAGTTCGGTTGGCCTCGGGTAGGGATGGGTTGGGCCATCGGGTTATATTTTAGCAGAATCTAGGATAACGGTAAATAAATTTCAGATTTCAGCCAAAATCAACTGTTTTCGGTGAGCGTGCAACAACTCAAACTCCCGTTTTGCCATGCGTTCAAACATATAGAGGATATGGGTGGGACGTAATAGCGTGCCATCATGACGGCAACTCCCGAGAACGCGGAGGGTGCAAGTCAAGGCATCCGCAGATACTTCAACCTGTTCCAATTCAAAGAGGCGATCGCGCAAATTCACCCATTTGACTTTCCCTCTTTTGGTCGTATGTTCCCATTCAATTTCCTCAGCGGCCAGGATTTCCTCGATCCACTGCTGCCAGTCTGACGGTTGCAAGGCTACTTCCTGGTCTGCCGATGGGGTTAAACCCAATCGCAGTATATACTCAGCTTGGTCCAGGAGTTGACTCGCCGAAGGCGCTTTCACCGCCACCGGCTCAATCCGATAAATCGGCAGTTCTGCCGGAAGTTGAACACTCAACCTTTCCCGGAATTCCTCGGGATCCATGAGTTCAGTCAGTTCAAAATCTACGATTTCGCT
Source organism: Phormidium pseudopriestleyi FRX01 (assembly GCF_017313335.1). Classification (GTDB taxonomy): domain Bacteria; phylum Cyanobacteriota; class Cyanobacteriia; order Cyanobacteriales; family Laspinemataceae; genus Laspinema; species Laspinema pseudopriestleyi. The sequence continues at coordinate 9,092 of NZ_JAFLQW010000599.1, forward strand.
TTCCGAGGTGTAACCCAGGGTCAGAGCGTTCGCCGGTGAAATTCGAGGTCCGGGATGATATCCCCCAGTGAAAGAGATCGGTAAATTCGCTCGTCGCACAGCGCGATCGAATAATCGGAGCAAATCCAGATGGCTGACCAGTGCCATGTCACCCATTTTACCCATCCACAGGCGCAATCGTTGGACGCGATCGGTGTTAGGCGAAAAGTGACCAGCAAATTCCGGAATCGTCCGGGGTGCAACAACGATATTGTGACCAAAGTCAACACCACAGACCCCACAATGGGAACAACCCTCAAAAGAACAGTCGGGAACCGTTGCCGCAGCCAGTGCCAGCTTGAGATCTTCTTTCAACCAGTTTTTATCAATTCCGGTATCTATAACATCCCAGGGTAGAGGGGCATCGAGTCGAGCATCTAAGTCGGTGCTAGTGCCGTCCATGACGTTCCATTCGCCACTTTCGACTTGCCGGTATTTCCAACTTAAATCTGATTCGGCGATCGCCTGGGTCCAGGCTCCAAAAGCCCGGTCCAAACTCTCCCACCAAGAATCCATCCCAGCACCCAGTTCCCAAGCCCGACGCACCACAGGCGCTAAACGGCGATCGCCTCGGCCCACAAAATCTTCCATCGCCGAAATCCGCACATCCGTAAAATTGGCCTTCACCCCTCGCATTCGGCGAAATTCCTGGCGAAGCAGGTCCTGCTTCCGCAAAAATTCAGCCGTAGAGACGGAATGCCATTGGAACGGAGTATGGGGTTTCGGCGTAAAGTTAGAAATCGTCAAGGTGACCTCTAACCGCTTCCCTCCTAATGCACGACACTCCTGTTGGAGCCAATGGACGGTTTCGGCAATTCCGAGAACATCCGCGTCGGTTTCTCCAGGTAAGCCGATCATAAAATAAAGTTTGACTTTATTCCAGCCCTGTTCATAAGCGGTTTTAATGCCCCGCCATAGTTCTTCGTTGGTTAGACCTTTATTAATGATATCCCGCATCCGCTGCGTTCCCGCTTCTGGGGCAAAAGTCAGCCCACTGGTGCGGGTGCCCCCGAGGATATTGGCAATATTTTCATCAAAGCGATCGACCCGTTGCGACGGCAGGGACAGGGAAATATTTTGGTCCTTGAGTCGATTTTTGATTTCCATTCCCACCGCAGGCAATGCCAGATAGTCCGAACAACTCAGGGACAAGAGGGAAAATTCGTTATAGCCGGTGGCGCGCATTCCCGCCTCGATCGCCTCGATTACCTGGTCTGGATCCACATCTCGGGCGGGACGGGTCAGCATTCCCGGTTGACAGAAGCGACATCCGCGAGTGCATCCCCGGCGAATTTCCATCGTCAGGCGATCGTGCACCGTCTCCACATAAGGGACTAACCCGATGGAATAAGCTGGAATCGGGGTTGCCACTCGTCGCAATACCCGTTTCGGCACTCCGGGACGGTTGGGATGCACGGATCCATTCTCCGCCATATCGTAGAACTGGGGAACGTACACTCCCGGAACTTGCGCTAAATCAAACAGCAATTCTTCCCGAGTCAATCCGGCAGCTTTGCCTTCTTGGAGCACTAACCCAATTTCCGGCAGGAGTTCCTCCCCGTCACCGAGGGCGATAAAGTCAAAGAACTCCGCGTAGGGTTCCGGGTTAGAGGTGGCGGTTTGGCCCCCAGCGAATACCAGGGGCCAGCTTCCGGCTTCAACGTTCCAAGGACCTGGACTAGAACGCTCTTTGGCGGTTAGGGGAATGCCCCCCAGGTCCAACATTTCTAAGATATTCGTGGCCCCGAGTTCATAACTGAGGCTGAATCCGAGGATGTCAAATTCCGGCAGCGATCGCTTCGACTCCACGGAAAATAAAGGAGTCTGGGTATTTCGCAGCTTCAAAACCAGGTCCGCACCCGGTAAATACGAGCGATCGCAAAGCTGTCGCGGTTGGGCATTCAAAATGTTGTATAGAATCAGATGCCCTAAATTGGAGGCTCCTACCTCATAAACTTCTGGATAGGTGAGCACCCAACGCACAACGGCACTTTCCCAAGGTTTATGCACCGCCCCCAACTCATTACCCAGATAACGAGCGGGTTGTAATATGTCTGGGGTGAGGAGTTTCTCTACTGCAACTGACACGGCAACTCTCTACTTTTTAATGGTTCTCGATGCCCTTCATCAGGGCCACGTCACATCCAGTCAATACTGATGTACCCTTCGAGCCTCTTTATTTTATACGCTTGCAGGGAAGGATGAAGGCTTAACGCTCAAGCTCAAAAGCTCAAGACTGAAGAGATTCTACCAGGACTGCCCCATCTATTCCCTCTTCTCTATAGATAGAGACAATTCATCTCCCGCCCTCTCTATCCTGGATTCCCTCTCAAAAAATCATACATAATCCCCAGTTCGTAGTAACGACTTCAGTCGTGCTCTAATGTTCGTAGTAACGACTTCAGTCGTGCTCTAATGTTCGTAGTAACGACTTCAGTCGTGCTCTTATGTTCGTAGTAACGACTTCAGTCGTGCTCTAATGTTCGTAGTACCTGAAAGTCATTAAAACATACACGCTAAAAATAAAAGCAGGATGAAAAGTCTTTGATGGACAGATTTAAGCCCGCCTTGTAGCAGTTGGATAACGCTTCAAGGTCTTAAATCCTAAATCTGTGGAGAGGTAGTTTTCAAACTACCTCTCCACAGATTTAGGCTCACTTAAATCTTTTCAAAATTAAATCATCCTGGTTTTTAAGATTTTTATCCCTATAAAAAGTCCTTAAAAAAATTAATACTAGATACAAAATTCCAGATTAAAAACAAATAGTTTCTGATTGTTCCTTATTATGTCACCTTACTCTGCCAAAAAATCCGCTTATTTGCATCTAAAAAGTCTCGGTTCATCAAAAATTCAGCTAAAAAAAGCAATTCATTAAATCATAACCGCCGGAAAATCATCAGAAGTTAACTCTTAGCTTCCCATGCAAAAGAGGCAAAATTCCATGTTTTTATGCCTTCCGGGAATTTGCCCCTATTGAAATAGATTTTTTAGACATTCTTAAGTTAAGTGAATCAAAGCCCGATCTACATTTAACAGTTCAGAAAGAGTTCTAATTCAAAACTGCTTCAAATTCTGCCCGAGTTTCAAATAGCTCAAATACCCGATCAAGTTGAGTGATTTCAAAAATAATCCGAATCGAGGGAGAGACTCCACATAAACTAAAGCGACGGTTGAGTCGGTGGGCCAGACTCATCGCTGAAACTAACGCCATCAGACCCGCACTATCCAGAAAATTCACATTTTCCATATCAACCAGAACCGTAGAAGGGATCGAGGACTGGACGACTGTAGTCAGTTGAGTTTGAAGTGCAGCGGCATTAGAGGCGTTGAATTCACCTTGTAACCTCACGAAGCTAATTTCGGGACTGGCAACATTAGTAAGCATCTGTTTAACCTCGGCTGAAAGCCACTTAAGTAGTAAAATTAACATCTTATTTTTATAATCTAGTCTAGTTTCCTAAAAATCTTCTATAGAGTGGGAGTGATTTCGTTGAATCTTTTTATTTAATCCAGGTTTTATAAAGTTTTCATTAAGAAGCTCTAAAACGTATTAAATTATACTCAATTGCCTCAGTGATTTCCGCAAGTCCAACAAAATTGGGGTTTGGAATAGGTTTATCACAGACTGTCAAATTATTATGCGATCGAAATCACCAACAAAGGCCGAATCTTATCACCTGTGCCGGTCAAGATTTAGCCGACAATGATAGATGTATCGAATTCTCCCGATCGCCCCCAAGCGAGGTACCGCAGTGATTCGTCAACTGGTAGAGAAAGCGCTCTATATCAAGCGGTTAACTCCAGATATCGAAAATGGTATCAACTCTGAGTTAAGCCGCCTTGGTTATATCGATGATGTAGATTATGAAGCCTTGGAATTATTAATGGCGGAAATGGATGCAGGTCGGATTCAATTAGTCGCGAGTCCATAAAACATCCAACGCGATCGCCGCCAAAACCAACCCCCAACTCAAAAACCGCCTTCAATCGGTTGCAACCCCTGAATCGGGGTGCATTGGACCCGCAAACCGACTACTCAGGTCCCAGCCTAACGGGGCTTGTTTCCCCCGGTCAAAAAGAAACTTTAGGGGATCAAAAAGTGCGGTAAACTGTCTTCAGGTTTTTTTATGCTGACCTGGATCGGGTTGTCACGTCGTCATGCAGTTTGCCAAACGTTTAGAAAAAATTCCTCCCTATCTATTTGCGGAGATTGACCGCAAGCGCAACGAACTCATCGCCAAAGGGATTGACATCATTAATATGGGGGTCGGCGATCCGGACAAACCGACCCCTGCACATATTCTTCAGGCTATGCATGAGGCGATCGAGGATCCAGCAACCCATAACTATCCCCCCTATCAGGGAACGCAGGAGTTCCGGGAAGCAGGGGTGCAGTGGATGGAGAAACGGTTTGGGGTGAAAGGATTAGACCCAGACCACGAAATTGTCTCTTCAATTGGCTCAAAAGAAGCGATTCATAATACCTTTTTAGCCTTTGTGGAACCAGGAGACTATACCTTAATTCCGGATCCGGGTTATCCGGTTTATCATTCCTCTACCCTGTTTGCCGGTGGCGAACCATATACCATGCCGCTGACGCCAGAACGGGGATTTTTACCAGATTTAGAGGCGATTCCCTCAGAGGTGGCGCGGCAGACTAAGTTGTTGTGGATTAATTATCCCAGCAATCCCACGGGAGCGATCGCCTCTTTAGAATTTTTTGAAAAATTAGTAGCCTTTTGCCGTAAGCATGACATCTTGTTATGTCACGATCATGCTTATGCAGAAATGGCTTACGACGGCTATAAACCCCCCAGCGTCTTAGAAGTACCCGGTGCCAAGGATGTCACCATCGAATTTCACAGCTTGTCTAAAGCGTATAATATGACTGGATGGCGTATCGGCTTTGTCGTGGGGAATGCCAAAGGAATTCAAGGATTGCGTCAGGTTAAATCAAATGTAGATTCGGGAGTGTTCAAGGCCATTCAACGGGCGGCGATCGCCGCCTTTTCAACCACCGAAGAAGAACTCCAATCGGTGATTTCCGTATATCAAAATCGCCGAGATATCTTAATTCAAGGTTTACAATCTCTAGGCTGGCCGATTTCACCCCCGAAAGCAACTCTATATGTTTGGACTCCTGTTCCCCCAGGCTATTCTTCTGCTGAGTTTGTCACGGTGCTATTAGAAAAATGCGGAATTATCGTTCCACCCGGAAACGGATATGGCGCGGCAGGGGAAGGATTTTTCCGCATTGCTTTAACCCTACCAGAAGAGAGATTAATTGAGGGGATTCACCGCATGAAAGATGCGGGAATTCGTTATCAATAAACAAGCGGGTGCAGGAGTTGGGTGCGATCGCTAACACCCATCAAACGCTTCAGGATGAGCTTGCCAAACCTGTTGAACAAAAGAGCGGAGGCGATCGTGGGCGATCGCACAGAACCCGGGTTCTGGAGGAGGAAAACTTTGGAGTTCCGTCAATAAAGGAATCACTTCCGTATCCAAAGCCAAGCGGAATAAACTTTGAGGCCAGACGAGATCTGCACCCTGACGTAGATCATACAGCTCTCGGGATTCATCCGGAAAGGGTAGACGGTTCAGAACAGGACCCTCGGCCAACATCAGGGGCCTCAACCATAACATCGAACGAGTTGCCAAAATTTGAATCACTTCTGCATAGAGGCAAGTTTGGTGATATTCGAGGCAGACAATCTGACAAGGTTGAAAAGAACAAGAAAATTGCATGAATTACTTTTACAGCACCCTAAAAACGGCACAGACAAGCGGGGTTTAGCTTAAGTTGAGATCCCAAAGCGGATCGAGAGGTCATTACACCCCTATCTGAGAAACTCCGACGGAGGAACGCAATTGGCACTCAGGCAATGGTGCATCCGGAGAAGGGGGTTAGTTGCCTGAAAAATGTTGGAAACCTGGGTAAGGACGCGATCGCGAATGGGTGTCCAATTCTGAGTAGGGCATTCCCACTCAAAGACTGGGCTGTTTCTGAGGGGTTCCAAAACCTCTCAGGGTTCAAAGCTTTACCCTGTAAAAATCGGTGACCATTGAACTTTTTGTCAGGCAATTCCTGAGTGACATGAATTGACCCCTTAAAATGAATCGAGACTTACTCTACCAGAGGAATTCTGAAAACCCATGAGAATGGTTTGCATCTCCCGGTCAGCTAGATATAATAACTTACTCAGGAGATGTAGTAGGGATTCTAGCCCTGTCAAAACCGGGTTGACTCAAGAAGAAAAATGTGGATGGGGGTGTAGCCGAAGGCGAAAAATTGCCCTGGTTGAGCCTGCACTGTTCCCTCAGCGAGGTCTTTTGAAAAAATTAGAAAAAAGGGTAGGTTACGCTTGATGGGGACAAAACTTCCACCTTTCCCGAGCAGAACATGATATCGTTCAAGCCAGTCTTAAGATTATGTTAATAAACTAAGGCTTATAACCCGTGGGAGGGTGCTGATGGCAACTGGGCTATTCAAGCCCCTGTTAACCGCTATGGCTGTACTATCCGCAAACACAACATTTTCATAATGAAAAATTGGGTGAAACCGCAAATATTTTCTTGGCTACTCCCAGCGGCAACTGCCGTGTTACTACTATCCGCTCCCGCGCAAGCGGCTAGACTGGAATATTGGCGTTTTGATACGGCTCAAAACCGACTGCACTTTACGACGGCTGGAGGGGTTCAACCGAAAGCGCAATTAATCGCCAATCCCACACGCCTTGTGATTGATTTGCCCGGGACTACTCTGGATCGACAGACAGTAACTCAGCCCGTTGGCAGTCCCGGATTTGAGTCAATTCGAGTGGGACAGTTTGAGTCAGACACGGCTCGATTAGTGATTGAATTAAGCCCGGGTTATACCCTAGATCCGCAACAGGTGCAATTCCGGGGAATCACTCCCACGGAATGGACGGTGGATTTACCGACACCTCAACGAATTGGGGCAGCATCGAGTGGATCGGCTGCGGCATCACCGACTCAATCGGGCAGCGGAGTTCAAATCGAAAATGTTCAGGTGACGCCGGATGGATTTTTTATCCGGACCCGAGGGGGGCAGCCTCAAGTCAAAATGGAGCGGAGTAGCGATCGCTCCTTATATGTGGATATCCCCGGGGCCACAATCTCCCCCAACATGGGGTCACGAGACCAACTGCTCGATCGCCACGGTGTCGCTCGCATGAGTGTCCGCCCCCTGGACGGGTCAACTCCTGGAGTGCGAGTGACCTTCGTATTATCGGATACTAACTCCAATTGGCAGGTCACCGCGAGCAACTTGGGTGGCGTGGTGGTTCTGCCCGGTCCTCAAGGTTCCAGGGTTGGGTCCGGGTCTGTGGCAATGGCTCAGAATCCCAGTAGCGATCGCATGGTCACCATTGAAGGCATCGAACTGCAACAAGATGGGTCCCAAATTTTAATCAAATCTAATCAACCCTTCACCTACACCAGCGAATGGGACCGCGCTTCTGGAGCCTATCGAATCGTCATTCCCTCAGCCCAGTTAGGCAATGGGGTCCAACCTCCTCAGTCTACGAATCGCGGTGCTTTTTTATGGGTAAAGTTGCAGCAAGAAGACCCCCAAACTGTGGCAATTCTAGTCCAACCCGCAGCTGGGGTGCGGATTGGACCCCTGACCCAACCCAGTCCACAATTGCTCTCGGTTACCTTACAACGTCCCGGTAACGTCGCAGCAGCCCCTAATTCCAGCACCTCGATTCCCACTGCCCCGGCACCGATGAATTATCCTGCGCCTTCGCCAATGCGATCGCGCGATGGACGACGAGTTGTCGTCATAGATGCTGGACATGGTGGTAGAGACCCCGGTGCCGTTGGGATTGGGGGACTCCAAGAAAAGGGAGTCGTCATGGACATTTCCCAACAGGTGGCGAGAATTTTAGAACAAAATGGCGTCCAAGTTGTCATGACTCGTCAGGATGACCGGGAAATCGATTTAGCGCCTCGGGTTCAACTGGCTAACCGGGTCAATGCAGATATTTTTGTGAGCATTCATGCCAATGCGATTGATATGAGTCGCCCGGATGTGAATGGCATTGAGACTTATTATTATGCCAGTGGTCAGCGTCTGGCCCAAACCCTTCATAACAGCCTTTTGCAAGGGACTGGCGCTCGCGATCGCCGGGTGCGGCAAGCGAGATTTTATGTTTTACGCCATACCTCCATGCCTGCGGTATTACTGGAAGTCGGGTTTGTCACTGGTGCAGAAGATGCCCCTCGACTGGCTAATGCAGCTTACCGGACTCAATTAGCCCTGGCGATCGCTCAGGGTGTTCTACAATACCTGCAAAATCCATAGTCGGCCTCTTAATCGAAAATCTTTCTGAAAGATTCCCGAATTTTGGCTCCTGACTGCTGATTTCTAACCCATACACTTCTCGCAAATCAATCACCCGTGTCTAACTTTTCTGAGTCTGACCTGAGTCCCTTGTACGACGATTGTTCAGGACAAAGCGATGGGTTTGTCCACAATACTGGCTCTGACTATCTATCCAGTTCCATTGCTGGTTCCCCACCCTATACCCCTGGAGCTGATGGGAACAACCAACGACCTAGAATAGGGGTTTTTGACAGTGGTCTGGGGGGCCTGACTGTCTTGCGAGAACTCTACCGCCAGCTTCCCCAGGAATCCATTCTTTATTTTGGGGATACTGCTCGTCTTCCTTATGGCACTCGCTCTCAAGCAGAAATTATCCAATTTGTGCGCGAGATTCTCCACTGGATGATGACACAGAATGTCAAAATGGTCATTATGGCCTGCAATACCAGTTCCGCTCTGGCCCTGGAAGTGGTGCAAGCAGAGTTTCCCGTGCCGATGTTGGGCGTGATTTTACCCGGCGCGAGGGCTGCTGTAAGTCAAGGTCGCCGGATTGGGGTGATTGCGACCCCGGCAACGGCGGCGAGTAATGCATATCGGCGTGCGATTCAAGAAATGAATGCAGAGTCGCGGGTTTGGCAAGTGGGTTGTCCGGAGTTTGTGCCTTTAATTGAAGGCAACCTGATTAATGACCCTTATACGATGGAGGTGGCACGGGAATATTTGGCTCCTCTACAAGAGCAGCAAATCGATACGTTGGTTTATGGTTGTACTCACTATCCCCTTTTAGCTCCAGTTTTCAAGAGTATTTTGCCGAGTTCGGTCCAGTTAGTGGATCCGGCTGTTCATGTGGTGGCAGCAGCGGCCCAGGAGTTGGAGATGTTAGGGCTACGAGAGACAGGTCCGGCACTCCCGACTCGATTTACAGTGAGTGGTTGTGCTCAAGAGTTTGCTCAACGGGCGGTACACTTACTCGGATGTACTCCGGTGGTGTCCAAGGTGTGTTTACCTGTTTTAGAAGGTCAACCTTTGCCGGTGGAACCTTGATCCATTCGCTGTTTCAAATTGCTTTGAGCATTCAGGCGGCCTTTTGCCCGATGGAGATTGGGTTTGGGCCGTCTTTGGAGATAAATTTTGGGTTTCTGGTTCTTAGGTTCTGGTATCTCGGTGAGGCGATCGCCCCAGGGCCAGTTATTTTAAGGAAGAGGTGAGGGAATTTCTGACGAATCACTGGAGTCGAAAGCGATCGCCCAAAAGCTTGAGTGCGATCGCTCTGCAACCTCCATCGTTCTCCTGCATCTGAATCCCGCAGGAACACGGAGTCAAGGTCTCGAACTCGACCCTTTCGCGTGTCGCACTGCCAAACTCAACAGCAAATAAATGGTTAACAAATAACCTGTTGCCAGAACCGGAATAATCAAAGGCATATCAGTGTAAGTCATAGTACGGCCAGAAATGAAAGCGGGGGAGTCGTCAACGAAAATAGTTATATGAATTCTGTCAGCACTTTCAAGCAGAATTTGCTTCAAAATACTGGCATGGGCCTGGTCAGACCCATATAGTCGCTCGGTGAAAACCCTTTTCTTAATCTTGAGGACCTATTGAGACTTCCTCGAACCCCTCCAGTTACAGCAGTAACCTTCAAAGCTGGAAATACATCCCTTCCAAAAGATCTCTATCGTTCTAGGTTTTCGATGGATCCCACGGATCCCGAGCCAATGAAACAGTATGAATGGGAGTGGTGAATACCAAGCCCAATACCATCGGTCTTGCGGTGACCGAGAAAAACCCACTCTAGGTTTTTCAGGGTTATGGCTACTACTTGCTTTCCCAAAGCAACAACCTGCTCGGGAGCGAACGAAACACAAGAAGCGATCATCAAAGAAAATCCAGACTGAAAGCCACCCGCATGGGGTTTACTGAACGTAACCCACTCTGGGTTTTTTTCTCATCCAATTATCTAATCTACATCCCAAGCCCCAAGTCACCTAGGAGAAGTTCTGATCTCTAGATCAGTCACCTAGCTAACAATCTGTTACTTGAGCGCTATCGTCGGAGGCAAACCACATCAGGTAGCGTTGCTACGCTTATGGATGGAATCTTTAAATTCTTACTTTCTACCCTAACACAAGCGGGTTAAGTTTTCCAGGGTTTTCACCACTTTATTTAACAATTCTTTAAAAAGAGGCCAAGACATCGGTCCGATGAGCTTTTCAGGATATTTTTATGAGAAAAGTGTCGGATCGGGAGAGGCTTCGCTTAGAATATATGTAAAATTTCGTAACTTTACGTCTGAGTCGGCCTATCCATGACCTCAACCACCTCCCTATTTTCCCCGGTTGAAGCAGACCTGCGGTTGTTAACCGAGAACCTGAAACAGCTAGTTGGTGCCCGTCACCCCATTTTGTTCGCTGCGGCGGAGTACCTTTTTGGGGCCAAGGGAAAACGGATGAGGCCAGCAATCGTGCTGTTGCTCTCGCGGGCCTTGGCACCCGATGGAGAGATCACCCCTCGTCATCGACGATTAGCTGAAATCACGGAAATGATCCACACGGCCAGCTTAGTCCACGACGATGTAGTGGACGAATCGGAACTCCGCCGAGGAGTGCCGACGGTTCATAGTCGATTTGGCAATCGTGTGGCGGTGTTAGCTGGGGATTTCCTGTTTGCTCAATCGAGCTGGTATTTAGCAAACTTAGATAACCTAGAAGTGGTCAAATTGCTCTCGGAAGTGATTATGAATCTAGCCGAGGGAGAGATTCAGCAAGGGCTGAATCGATTTGACAGCAGCTTAGGGATTGAAGCTTACCTAGAAAAAAGCTACTATAAAACCGCCTCCTTAATTGCCAACAGTTCTAAAGCGGCGGGTATATTAAGTGAGGTAGATGAAGAGTTAGCGGAAAACTTCTATCAATATGGACGCCAGATTGGTCTAGCGTTTCAAATTGTGGATGATATCTTAGACTTCACGGGTTCAACGGATGTTTTAGGAAAAAATGCGGGTTCGGACCTCAGCAGCGGCAATCTGACGGCACCGACGTTATATGCGTTGGAAGAGAAACCCTATTTAGAGGTTTTAATTGAGCGCGAGTTTGCCGAAGAGGAGGATTTAGCCGAAGCGATCGCCTTGATTAAAGACTCCAATGGCATCCCTCGTGCTCGGGAACTGGCCGCTTTCCATGCTCGGGGTGCGGTCAAGCACTTAGAGGGTCTGCCCCCGGGGGAATGTCATCAAGCCTTGGTAAAATTGGCGGATTATGTCCTGAGTCGCTTGTATTAGCAATGAGCGTTCAGCCAGTGGGTTGGATCCACTGGTAGCGAAATCGCACCGAAGATGAACCGTTAACGGTCCGTTGAGGGTGTTGAGGGTTCGGAGGAGATCGCCGTCGATGGCTCTAGTCTTCCACGGGCGCGATCGCGCTTAACCCTTTTTCTGGAAATTGCGATCGCCATTCAAGTTGCTCATCAAATTGCTAAATTTCCCTCCGCCATTTCGGGACCTCTGCTGCGGCAGTGGCACCGAAACCCAAGAAAGAAGGAGGGAGTTAGCCAGCAAGGGTCCAGTGCTTAAGCCCTTGACCCCATGAATCGGAAGTATTTTTGTGGAATAAATCCATCAATGCGGTGGAAATATTCACCCGACAACCGATTTAACAAAGCGGTTGCCGAGTTAACAGATTGCTAAACAGAAAGAAAACCCGACCGAGGTCAAAACCAATCGCCCTCACCATCCGGGTGAACCAGACTAACCCTTTGCTATCTAGCTATTTCTCCAGACTGTTCAGGGGAGAGGTCCTCCAAAAGGGCTAACCTGGCCAAACCGGGACTCCCCCCTGGATCGGAATTAGGCAATATCCGGCGGGACTGGGCGAGATTTAAGCGGATTAGACTGGAGTTGCAGATGTTGTTGTAACTGCGCCTGAATCAGGGTTTGAAGGTCCTGACGACGAACCTCCGTCCCGGCAGAAACATCTCCTGATTTTTCAAAAAAAACCACACTATCGAGGGTATCAATTGCCACCATCTGAAATAAAATATGAATCACCGGGACCGGCACAGCAATTGCTTGTGAATCATTGGGAGCATAACTACCATTGCTGGCGTCCTTAACTGAAGGAAAAGCATAAATTACCTGTTTCTCAAGATCAGGTTGAGCGCGATTGCGTAACGCCGTCACCATCCAACGTTGATTAAGAGTTTGCAGGATATAATACTGGGAATGGCGCAATTGCAAAGCCAGTTGCTTCAACGCTGGCGCGATCGCAGCCACGATACCAGGAGTTTGACCATCTTGGGGTGCATTGTCAATCAGAAGCTGAACTTGTCGATCTAAATTCATTGTTAAATAGGTCGAGCTTTCTATCATCCATTTAAGTTTAGCTGTAGTCATCCCTAGCTGGACTAGGGGGTTGATACTTATAAAACCACCATGATGGGAAAAATCGAGGGTCGCGTGGAAGAAGATATTTTTCAACTTCTCTTTACAGAACTCCAGCAAAATACCCGTTCTTCTGACAATAAATGCCGGGAAGTCGCCGATCGCATTGCTGCAGAAGTCAACCGGATTTGCCAAGAAAGTCAAAGAATTAAAGCATCAGGAGAAGAAGAAAAATGGAGAGTTACTTTATCCCGACATCGCTTACAGCAATGTCTGTTTTATTATAATTTTGGGGCGCGAGGGGGGAGAGTGGAATTACACAGTACCCTCAGTGCGATGGTTTATCGCTACATTACGCCGCCTCAAATCCAGTCGAGTTATCAAGCTCGCTTGAACTTAATCGAAGATTTTCTACAAGGATTTTATGTGGAATCCTTAAATGCGTTTCGACGAGAAGCGCAACTGGAGGGGACCTTTTCCCCCACCACCTTGTTAGAACTGTCTGAATATATGGCATTCACCGAACGGTATGCTAAACGGCGGATTCCGCTATCGGGAGGGCGATCGCAACAACTGCTGATCTTGCGAGCACAAACCTTTTCGCAACAGCAACCGCCAGAAACAACGGTCGATATGGAGCAAGCTGCCGAAGGGTCCTCCCTAGACTCAGACCAAACCTGGAATGACTCCTCAGTGCAGCAAGTGCGACATGCGATGGTTGATCGGGATCTAGAACCTGCCGATCATTCCTTGCGCGAAACCGTCGTCAAAGAAGTGCTGGGTTACCTGCAAGAGAGAGGACAAAACGACTGTGCGGACTATTTTATTTTGCGATTGCAAGATTTACCCACCAATGAAATCGAAGAAATTTTAGGCGTGACTCCGCGACAGCGGGATTACTTACAGCAGCGCTTTAAATATCATTTGATTCGATTTGCACTCTCTCACCGTTGGGAACTGGTCCATGAATGGTTAGAAGCCGATTTAGAGCGAAACTTGGGGTTAACTCCGGAACGGTGGCAACAATTTCAAGACAGCCTAGAAGCTTCACAACGGAAATTACTCGAATTAAAGCAACAAGGCGCAAACGATTCAGACATTGCCAAACTCTTAGAATGTACAGTTAACCAAGTGCAGAAACGGTGGTTTAGACTACTAGAAGCCGCATGGCATCTTCGCAACGAGCGCGATTCCGGAAATAATGCATCTACAGATGAATAGGGGGGTAAGACATGGATAGGGACGAGCAAGTATTTCAAAACCTTGCCAACTCAGAGGCTGTTCAAGAGCGAATTCTCGGGTGGCTGTTCCAACTCTCTCAGCCAGACCCGATGCCGCAAATGGAAGAGCTAACCAGTCCGGAAACACCTCCGGGAACAGACTTAGACAGCCGTTTAGCTCAGAAAAACTTAGACCCTCTCGATTCTGAACCAATCGAGCGATCGCCCTCAATCGAGGGTGAATCCGAAGCAGGGTTTACCGAACTGGACGAGGGATTGAGTCTCAAAGGAGAGCGACCAATTAAACCAGGAGAGATACCTGCCGTGCAAGACCGTTTTTACACACTTGTGAAACGCCGACTGGAAACTGAAATTCAACATCACCCCCCCCTATTTCCTTGGGAAAATGAACTGTTGGATTACGAACCTGATTATTTAGATTTTCCCGAAGAGAAAAAAGTTCCTGCCTTCGATTGGTTGACCCAGTTGCCTTTGTTGAGTTTGCCAGTCACTCTCCCGGCGACTGTACTCACCCAACTTTTAGAAGAATGCCGGGTTCTGATCCAATCTTCCCTGCAAGATGGAGCTAAATTAGTCCGTGCAGTAGAAGGATTATTTCCCGATCGCCGTCCTCAACTACACCAGTTAGCGGGATGGGCCCTGGCCATGTCTCCAACCCGAGGATCAAGTGCAGAGGCGATTAATCCCCAGGCAACTGGAACGGTTGATTTTCCCCCCACCTACGAAGGGGCCAGTACGGATCAGAAAATGGTCCTCTGCTTATTGGCCGCCCGAGAAATTATGGGGACCCTGACCTTAAGCGTCTCTGCTTCGGGAGGGCCTGTCGAACGACAATGGCTCACCAGTGCCGGAATGTTGAGCATTCGGGTGGAATCTGTCGGGAAACCGAATCATGACCCCTCTAAACCGACCCAATCCCTCGGATGTCTGCGAGTCCGGGGTGAATTCCCCTCCGGTGGGACCTTGCAACTGCGCGGAGGAGAGGCTCAATCTACGACCTCTCGTCCTAATGCCGGATGTTTGCACGTTGAACTGTTTGAGCCGCAACCGGACTGCTCCTATTTATTAGAAGTGCGCTTCCATAACGAATACCAGAACGCCCTGACCTTTGTCGTGGGTCTCTCCTAGAACGGACAACGAAAGCATTCATCCGATCTATAGAGTAAATTAGGAAGGAAGAAAGACTCGCTTTTGCTCTTTTATCCTTCATCACTATGTTTAACTCGTCAGGGATTCGGCATCTGTCCCTTATTCCCATCTGGCGTCGGCTCCGACAGCAAATCGAGGCGAGTAAACCTCCGATTCCGGAGGACTCGATGATGCTGCGGGTGCTGGTGCAGGCCCTTGTGATCGTCGGGATTATTGCAACGGATGTGGCGGCAGGGACGATGATGAGCCTTTGGGCAGTCCCCTTGAGCATCGCAGGAGGCACCTGGAGTTGGTATCGCCGCCGCGATCGCAATACTGCCGTTAAATTTTTGCTTGCAATTGGGATGTTAGTATCCCTCAGTGCTTTTTTTGGGCGCTTAGTTCAGGAACTCAACGATACCCGGGTAGTTCTGGCTGAACTGCTGATTCAAGTTCAGGTTCTCCATAGTTTTGACCTCCCCCGGCGCTCGGATTTGGGCTATTCGATGGTGATCGGATTGATCCTGTTGGGGGTAGCGGGAACCGTCAGCCAAACCTTAGCCTTTGCCCCGTTATTATTAATCTTTTTGGCGATCGCCCTGCCTACGTTGGTCTTGGATTATCGATCGCGCCTCGGACTGAAACCGGAGCAACGTCCCACGGGACCCCGGAACAAAAAGAAAATAAACTATGGACAACTGAGTTTTTACGGTGTCCTGTTTAGTCTGGTTCTGGCGATCGGACTGGTCATTTTTGCCGTGATGCCGCGTTTTCCTGGCTATCAATTACAGACCTTTCCGGTGAGTTCTCCCCTGGAAATTCCGGGGGATTTAGATGGTCGTCAAATTGTCAATCCGGGCTATGGCAATGGCGAAGGAGACGGCACCGGAGGGGACGGCAGTGATGGACCCGGAGAGATTGACGATACCTTTTATTATGGGTTCAATAACCGGATAAACCAAAACCTGCGGGGTGAAATGACACCCAAAGTCGTGATGCGGGTGCGATCGCAAGCGGAGGGATTTTGGCGCGTCTTGGCATTTGACCGCTATACCGGGAAAGGCTGGGAAATTGGTCGCAATGAAGAGGCAACCACCCTGCGCCGTCCTAGTTGGTCCTATCAATTTAATGTTCCCATAGATCGCACGCGACTAGGGAGAACCCAGGAGATTGTTCAAAGCTATACGGCAGTTTCGGATTTACCGAATATCATTCCGGCGCTATATGAGCCGAAATCTCTTTATTTTCCGACGGAACAGGTGACCTTTGATACTGAAGGCAGTCTGCGATCGCCCTTGGGTTTGGTCGAGGGACTGACTTACACGGTGATTTCAGAAGTCCCTTATCGCGATCGCACCGCCCTTTCTCAAGCCCCCACAACCTATTCCAAGGCCATTCGCAATTATTACCTGCAAGTCCCTCCAGAAATCAGCGATCGCGTGCGCCAACATACGGAGGAAATTTTAGCAGGCGCACCCAATCCGGTCACCTCTCCCTACGAAAAAGCCCTCTATCTGGCTCAATATCTCAAACAAAACTACAGCATTCCGAACGACCCCTTTGGTCTGCCTTTTTTAGGACCCGAAGATGATTTGGTCGAAACCTTTCTATTCCAGCAACAGGGGGGCTATCCCGACCACTTCTCCACCGTCTATACCATCATGTTGCGTTCCATTGGGATTCCCTCTCGCTTAGTCGTGGGGTTTGCGCCTGGAGAGTTTAATCCCTTTACGGGACTCTATGTGGTTCGCAATACCGATGCTTATGCCATGACGGAGGTGTATTTTCCCGAGTATGGGTGGTTTGCCTTCGATCCAATTCCCGGGAATGAAATCATCCCCCCATCCGTTCAAGAATATCAGACCTTTAGCGTGTTGCGGATGTTGTGGCGGTGGGTTGCGGGGTGGTTGCCTTCTCCAGTAACCGGATTTGCAGCAGCGGTGTTTTCTATCCTAGGCGGTTGGCTGGTGGGGAGCATTGTCTGGCTATTGCGACTGTTTACCGGAAGCTGGGTGGGACTATTTGCTGGTTCAATTTTACTCACGGGTTTGGCATTTCTAGGCTGGTTAGCTTGGAACGCTTTCGGACAGTGGCGTTATCGTCGGTTCTTGGCAAAAATGCCCCCAGTGGCACGACTGTATCAGCAAATGCTGGATACGTTAGGACAGCAGGGATATCGCAAACATCCGGCACAAACCCCGTTCGAGTATGCGCGAGAGTTACACGAACATCAACCCCAGACTGATGCATCTGCAGTTGAGGAGATTTCTCACGCTTATGTGAGTTGGCGTTATGGGGGCAGTGAACCGAATCTGGATCTTCTCCAGGAACGGTTAGAAGAGTTGAAAAGGCGATCGCAACTCCGACGAAAGTAGGACGGGTTGGGTCAAGATAAGTGAGGGCGAAAAACCGGGTTTTGTTTAACAGTAAACGGTGACGTCCTCACCACATTCATCGGCTAAATAACATAATGCTCGAAAGCGCAGCCCTACAAACTGGTCATAAAAGGGGTTGAGTTTACATAGGGGCGGAATGTGAAATAAGACCCGACCACAGACTTTGATATCCCGTTCAAATGGACATTGGGCGGGAATCAGTTTACACAAGCTATGTGCCATTTGGCGATCGCGAACTTCTAGGCGATCGAGCCACTGCTTGAGTGGGCCTAATGGCTGAAACAATTGCCGGTGCGGATGAGTTGGAATCCTAGAGCGATCGCTTTGTGTCGTCGCTTTTTCAGAAAGCTCTATCCAAGTGATGCGAATTAGATGCTGTATGGTATAATCTAATACGTTCATCATCTTTCCTCTATTGTTACGAGCGGGTGCTAAGTCAGCAATTGTATGGAGATTACAGCCTTTTATCGGGTCAACCCGGATGGCTCTCAATAAATTGAGAGATCCGCAAGAGGTTTATGTTTCTCTAGCGGGCGGTCTGATTCCGACTTTTAGGTTCTACCTCTTTATATTATATCCAGTTTCTTTGAAAATAGAACGGACTTCTATCACCATAATTAATAATCTCTATCACCGCTTACTATTGATCGCGATCGCTCTGATTTCGGTTTGTTTGCCCTAGGCTAACTCCCTGGGCTAATCTAAATCAGGGAAAAGCCTTAAAGCTGAATTTCTCTCAACTCCAAAATCGCTTATGTTTGGGATAAAATTTTGAAATTACCCGAAGTTTGACTCAAGCATACTGGACCTCTATAGCGGTTCTAAATGATTTTGCGAATGGACACCCTCACCCCTTTCTCGTCGGCGGCCCAAAGCGGGAGAGGCCTGTCCTGAGCCCTGAGCCCTGAGCCCTGAGCCGGTCGAAGCCTGTCCTGAGCCCTGAGCCAGTCGAAGGGTCGAAGGGGGTCGAAGGGTCGAAGGGTCGAAGGGGGACGGGGGTGAGGTGTCAAACTGCTGCAAGACTGGCTATATCAGGAGTCTTCCTGAATTGAATGATCGATCAAGCATGGAGGGGGCAAATCCCGCCCATCTTGTCAAACTGATATAAAGTTTATCTATAGAGCAATTAAGGTAACTTAATCTTTTTCCCCTGGGGTTTTTCTATTAAAAAGTCCTTTATTTATTTAAAATTCTAAAAATACTTAATAAAAATAAGTAAAATAATTCAGGTGAAACTCAAGATTTATCCCTTTGTTTATTAACTTTATACCCTGTCCTGTGATCTCAAAAAAAACCCCTTTGATAAAAATCAGGATAAAGATATCAGCAACCAGAGGAATAGCCGACAAATTTTAGAAAATCCACCCTAAGAACGATGAAAAAATTCAGGGAAGGCTGGGAAAATAAAAAATAGAGTTCGGGCAGCATTCGGAAGTCAGCCCAAAGCCCTGTAATGCCTTCAGAGACTGATTAGATTTCTAAAAATAGTCCAAAATAAGGCATCAGTTTATTAACCTCAAAACAAACAGCAATTAATGCCAACTTTATGAAGACGGTTAACTTGTTTATTTTACGAACGGTGGAAGTTTTTGCGATCGGGGGACTTTTAGTCGGGTTTATGCCCCTTTCCACACCTGGTCCTCAAAACGTGATGGACCCAGAAGACTCAATCCAGTCAAGATCTGGAAAATTAACGGGTTATGTAGAAATACTATTTACGGAACCCGGAGACCCCTGCATTCAGAGTCAAGAAAGATATCTCCATCCTGGGACGAAAGTAGTCATTCAAAATAGCGATCGCCACCCGATCGCCACAGGATTTTTAGAGGTAGGGACCCCGGAACCTTTACAAGCTGGTTTTTCTAAAATGACCTGTAAATTTCCTCTGGTTGTAGAAAATATACCCGAGCTTCAAAACTATATTATTAAGCTAGAAGGCGGGGAAGAATTTTCCTATTCTCGCCAGCAGTTTGAGCAGAAAAAATGGCAGGTGGAATTAACTTTGTTTAGATAATAGTGGTACAGGATGGGGAAGAAAACCCGGGTTTCTTTGCCCCATATCTGCCAATAAAGCAACAAAAAAAGGGCTGGAAAACCGGGTTTTTGTCCCTGGTATTGAATACTGTACCGGCGTCCTAGTTAATCCCCAAAATTACCCGTTTATTCCCCTGATTTCCCTCCTTGAAAAGGACCGATCACCCGGGGTTTAGGTCGAGTAACCTGCACCTGCCATAATGCTTTGACAACGGCCAAAAATTCCCGAAAAGTATAGTAAGTCATCGAATCGGTGCGGAAAATTCCCCAATCGGGGGTTCCTAAACCGACTGCCTTAATTCCCATTTGACGACCCGTATAAACTGCCCGAGGGAGATGATAACGTTGGGTAATTAAAACAGCCTGTTGAATGCCAAACAGGGTTTGAGCGCGGTAACAACTATCATAAGTGCTCAATCCGGCGCGATCGAGGAGAATGTCGGTAAGTGGAACCCCCTGTTTTTCTGCATAAGATGACATTGCTTGAACTTCATCATAATCAGGACGGAAGTTGTCCCCAGTCATCAAAATTTTCTGAACGCGCCCCAGTTTATACAAATCGATCGCAGCTTGAACGCGATCTGCTAACATCGGGGTGGGAGTCCCATCCTCCCAAACCCCGGCACCAAAAACAATGGCAATTGGTTGAGGGGGAACCTGTTCGATTTCCCGATAGCGATCGCCGAAAGTCACGGCATAAACGTAGGCATTCAACCCCAAGGGAATGACGACTGTAGTCAGACCCAAAATTAACAGTAAAAAAGGCCAGTTCATAAAATTTAGAATAACCATTATAGATTCCATTTTACTTGTGTAAACCAAAATTTATTTAAAGACAAAATTTACAAATTTTATTTCAAAAGTCCAGAAAAAATGCAGAGAATTATATTTATTTCACACAGTCTTATGATAATTGTATGATTTTCCAAAGGGTTTTTCATTTGAATTAAAAATATTTGGTTAAAGATTCCTAATTCAGAGGATTTCGGAACCTTTAACCTTGACAAATATTAAGTAATCTCATCCGGATTGATGCCCAGTTCTTGCAGCTTTTGCCTCAAGATAGCGCTACGCTGACGTTCGGCATCAACTTGGGCGATCGCCTCCTGAGCACGAGCACGTTCGGTATCAGCTTCTTCCTCTGGCGTCAGAACCAGTTCCCCTTCGGGGGTAAAAAACCGCAGCTTTTCCTCTAACATACCTAAATAAAGCTGCAATTGTTCACTCCAAAGCCATCCCTGTTCATTGGGTGGAATGGCTTGATATTCCCCATTCATCAGGTGAAATCCCTGGAACTCTAAAGTATAGGGATCAAACCAAAAATAATCGGGAGTGCGCCAAACATCTTGGTAAAGCTGTTTTTTTAAGCCCCGATCCGTGTTGGCCGTGCTATCAGAGAGGACTTCGATAATAAAGTTTGGATATTTTCCTTCTTCTTCCCAAATGACCCAACTTTTTCGCTCTCGGCGTTCCGTATTCAAAACCACGAAAAAATCCGGTCCCCGCATCTCTTCCGATTTGCGCTGTCGGGTACTGTAATAGACGCTCATGTTTGCGGCTACAAAAAAATCATTGCGATTTTTCCAAAACCGCTCTAAACAAGCAATGAGCAGTAGTAGTTGTTTAAGGTGTCGATAACTTTCCAATGGCGGCTCATCACTCCATAAATCGCCTGGGGGAAAGATAGGAATCTCGGAGGTTTGACTCTGTACCATATTGGTCTCCCCGTTCAGGGTTATTTTTATCTAGTTTAGCAGATTTGGTGATAAATAACAGAGGGGATAAAAAGAACCCTGTTGCGTCAAACCCCTAATACTCTAAACTCTTTACAAAATGAGCGCATTCTTTCTAAAAGATAGTCCAATAAAACATCTTTAAATCGGGTAAGCATCTAGCTTGCTTAGGGTGGGATAACTCATTTCAGGTTGCTATAGAAAATTTACTGAAAGCGTCAGGTTTGCTCAGGTCCATGAACATGAAAATAGGGTGAATCGAGGGGGAAGATTGAGGGGTTTATTCCTTCAAAATGCCACCTGAGCAATTTTGACAAACCGTGGGGTGATGCCTACTGTATGGGGAGTGTTTAGGAGCCTCGGTAGAGGTTGATGATTTCCAGATATTGATAATGAGGACTTTGATGCTGATTCCTAAACTGCCGATTTCTAAGGGGTGTGGCTTGAGTTGCGGGTTGAGCAGTCCTAGGAAACCGTTTGGAGCGATCGCGCTCAAAACTATGCCATAGTGGTCAATATCCTGTAAACTAATCAGGGACGTTCTATCTATAGCGCTTCAATAACACCCCAAAAAGTACAATGGTTATTCAAGCAAGCGCTATCCTGGCGATCGCCCACCCAACCCCACTGCTAAATTTTTCTGGCTTCCCTCAACCATTCTGACTCCAGTCCTCCCATTTATCATCCCTGAACAGCCCGCGCTATAATGACACCCATTAACTCAGCCTTTATGGAAAATATCAGCCAAGCTTTTGCCAGTAAAATAGACGAAATTCTAGAAAAATGGAAACTCAAAGTCCGTTTAGATACGAAAATAGAAAATTCTAAAAACTTGTCTGAACCTGCACTCATAAATTTAATTCCTCAAGTGTTGGACGCGATGACAACGGCCTTAAATGAGTCAGAGGAAGATGATTTTAAAATGGTGGCCCAAGCTAGTTTAGAACATGGAGTCAATCGGTTTGAGCATGGCTATGATGCAGCCGAAATTGCGCGGGAATATCGACTCTTGCGCCAGGTTATTTTTGCTATTTTAAAAGATGATCTCCTAGAATTACCGAAGGCTGAATCTTATCAAGCGTTTCGGATTATTGATGCCGTCATAGACCAAGCAAGTGCTTATTGCTTTCATCAATTTGTAGAAGAACGGACTCGAAAGCTAGAAAATCTTCACCAACAAATCATCAATAATAATGAAGAATTAACCCGGTTGCTGAGTCTAAGCCAAGAAAGTTTTTCTCAACTGGCCCATGAAGTCAAAACGCCTTTAAATTCAATCATGGCTTATTCCCAACTGCTCCTGCGTCAGCACCAAGCCAAAACCGAAGAAGATTCTATTACGATTGAGCGCATTGAGCGAGTCTTGCGCGCTTCTCGACAATTACTACAACTGGTTAATAATTCTCTAGAACTGTCTCAAGTTGATGCAGGAAAAACTCAATTAAACTTGATGAAAATCGACCTCAATTCGGTAATCGCCACCACCATAGAGACCATTGAACCCCTGGCTCAAGCTAAAGAATTATCAATTATTATTAGCAACGATAGCGCTCCTGAGCAGATTGTAACTGATTTGTCTCGCTTTCAGCAGATTTTAATCAATCTGTTGAGTAATGCAGTCCGGTACACTGAAACAGGCTCTATTACGGTTACCTGTGAAAGCCTTCCTGATGAAAAATGGTTGCTGAGTATTAGGGATACGGGCATCGGAATTGCTCCAGAAAATATCGAGCGAATTTTTCAGCCATTTTCCCGAGTGGCCCAGCGGGTTTCTCAACAAGCTGAGGGCAGTACCGGCTTAGGCTTGACCATCGTCTCCCAACTTGTTGAATTTCTCCGAGGAGAAATTGAAGTCGTCTCTCAAATTGGTGAAGGGTCGGAGTTTTTGATTATTTTTCCAATGGAAATCAAGCCGGATAATCGATAGTATAATTTCAAGAAATTTACCTAAAATTTGGGCATTCAATGGGACATTCTCCCTCAGCAATTATTTTTTAATCATAAGATTTTACCGACTCATCGGTTGGAGAGCGATGAATAAAAATAAATATTCTTATTCATTTTTCCCCTAGATTTACCCCGAAAAGTATTGAATCTTCCTGAAGTCGGGTCAGGTTTTGTTTCACCCTAAAACCAATTGATATCCCTTCACCTGTTCTCTACTCGACATCAATTTCACCGGAGAGTAATTTACTCAAGAGTAACTCCCGAGTTAACTTGAGGTTAGTCGTTTTTGCTTGTAATGTTTCGATTTGCCGACAGAGGGGGTCGAGGGTTTCGATAAACTGACGGTGGGTAGCGGAGTCGGGAATGGCGATGGGTAATTGTCGAAACCAGCCGAGATTGATTTCGCGGTACATTAATCCTGATGCGAGGTTAAAAATGCGATCGCGGTTTTCCTTAATCCAAAAATATAAATAGTAAGCTGATAGCCGGTCATTCGGGATACAAGTGATAAACCCTTGGTTAGTACAAGCAGTCGTGGTATTCAGTGCCACAACTCCAATGGTGGCCCGAGATGTCATCATCACTGAATAGGGGGGGAATGTGCGGATTTTACTGTGCTGCCGCCCTACCTCAGTAATTTTGTGAGTAGAATCCGAAACAAACATCGTTCCGGCAGTGGTTAAATCCGTGGTTCTGTACCAGACTAATGTTCCGTTGGCCCAGTATTCGGGCTTTTTCTTTGCTGGGGTATCCCCGCTAATAGTTTCGATCGCCTCACCAATCGGTGCGATCGCCCATCCCACCGGAAACAATTCCTGGCCGGTCACTTGTTGTTGTTCCGGCGTTGCCTCCCGCCATTCCAAATTAGGATTAGGAATCTGCCATTTCACAAACCACTCGTAATAGATACTTTGCGCCATCTGTTCGAGTAGCTTAATCCGCCGTTGATTGTTAGAAATTAAGTCATCATAATCCGTCAGAATGGCTGCTATTTTTTGTTGTCTACCCAAATCTGGATAGGCGATCGGCATTCCTTTGAGTGCATTTAAACTGATATAACACTGCACGACTCCAGCCTTGCTTGCCTGTAACGTATTTTGGAAAATCGGACCTTTCACCCAGTAATAAAGATAGGGAGACCAGATAATGGTCTGATTGGGTCTTAAAATAGCAAGACTGCTAGAAATCCCAAATAAGTCCTCGGGTTTAACTAAATAGGGTTCTCCGATACTGCCAATGATCCCAAATAAGATATCCCCGGCTTCTGGCTTGCGAATCGACTGGGTACTTTTACAAAAATAGCGTTCAAAATCTGCTTCTGAGATACAGTCAACCTTGGAAAGTTTTAACCGTCCCGGTTTAATATTTTTGGCGGTTAAATAAAGGATGCCATTGTCTTGTCTTTTAATTTTGGCATGAGTGCCATCTCCAACAAGACAAACTTCGCCAATCCGTTTTTGCGTCCAATTGTTTCGTTGTTTCACGGTTTTAACTGAAAGGTATAGTACCAAAATCTAAAAGTAAGTAGTCTGCAGTCCTGGAAAAAAGAATAGGAATGAGGAAGTCGGGAAGTTATTTTATCGCTCATTCATTCTCTGTTACCTTTAATAGGCCATCAATAGTTTGAGAAATTCGCCCTTCTAATTCTCTGGCCTCCACCGTGAGCATCTCGAATTCGTCATTGAGTTCTTGTAATTTTTCATGAAAATCAAAATTGTCTTCAGGTTTGGGGGCGATACCGACATACCGGCCCGGATTCAAGCTATAAGCCTGTTCTGCAATTTCCGAAATCACGGCAATCCGGCATAAACCGGGAACATCGCGATAGATATTATCAGGAAATGTTTCTTCCCAATTGGGTAAAGTTCCATAAGCAGGGACTGCAGGATTGTAACGAGTATGTTCTGGTAAAGTTGCCACAGGTTCAACCGATTGTCCGCGATACATTCGGACAATATTCCCTAAGAATTGAATTTGTTCGTCGCTAAATTGACGGTGGGAACGGTAAACGTGTTGATAGAATTGACGGGCATCGATAAACAGCACTTTATCTTTGCGGGGGTTATTCACTTTGTCGCGATCAAAGAACCAGAGTGTGCAGGGTAAGCCCACACTATAGAAAAAGTGAGAACCGACCGCAACGATCGCCTCTAAAACTCCCTCGTGAATCAGCTTTTTACGAATTTCCAACTCCAGGCCACGAGCATCACTGGCGGAATTTGCCATAACAAAACCCGCACGGCCCTTGGAATTCAATGCACTATAAAATAATTGAATCCACAAATAGTTGGCATTATCGACGCGAGGTAAGCCCAAGGGAAATCGGGGGTCGGTTTTGATTTTTTCTTTGTCTACTTTGTCTACATTAAATGGAGGATTTGCCATAACAAAATCGAATTTACCCACACAATCATGGATGTCTTCATAATAGGTATTACTCTGGCGAATATCTCCGGTGAGTCCATGTATCGCCAGGTTCATCAAGCAAAGCCGAACATTGTCCGCAATTTTTTCTTGTCCATAAATTCCGATTTCACTGCTAGGATTTTTCTGTCTTTTTTCCACAAACGAGGCACTTTGGACAAACATTCCCCCACTGCCGCAAGCTGGGTCAAAAATTCTTCCGTGATAGGGTTCGATAATTTCAACAATCAGCTTGACTAAAGACGTAGGGGTAAAAAATTCGCCGCCTTTTTGTCCTTCACTCATGGCAAAATTGCTGAGGAAGTATTCATAAATTCGCCCAAACGCATCCCCTTCGATATCCAAAGCGATGGTATGAAAGTCCGTCAGCAGTTGCTGGAGGATCTCGTTACTGAGACGGTGGTAAGTTTTGGGGAGGACGTTTTTCAATGCGGGGTTTTCCGCTTCGATCGCCCGCATCGCACTATTGATTTCTTCCCCGAGGTTGGCGAATGCCGGTCGATTCAGCAGGGACTCAAACCGCGCTTGGAGGGGAATGGATAACACCCGTTCCGCGATCGGGCGATCGCTTGTGCGATAGCGCTGCAAGGCTTGGGTAAACTTATAGTCGGCATAGCGCAGGAAGATTAACCCCAGTACCGGCAGGGAATATTCCGACGGTTTTAGTTTGGAATTGGCACGCAATTGATCCGCCGCGTCCCATAGGCGTTTTTCAAGTTGATAGTAGTCTGGCATCTGTGAGTTTTCCCCTATCTGTGAACGGTATTTGAGCGCGTAGACCTTGGATGCTTCCCTCTATAGGGTATTGACAGAACTTTTATTGTATGGTATTCATGGCGCGGAGTCTAATAATTTTTTCTACAAAAAACCCGGGTTCCTTAGAGATGAGTAAAATTTGTCACGGAATTTATAGGTCCTACGCCGGGGGATCCTTCAAATCCTCGCCTCACTGGTCAAAGTGGTTAGAGGGGGGATTGGGCATCTGTTGCAATATAATGATGCTACCGTTAGGGTTGAGTCCAAACCGTCAGCAACAACGGCAGGAGGAGGGATTCATCAATCGTCCCTAGGTCCTTTATCCGCGATTCCTCCTGCTTGCTCAAATTTAGGCGAGATTTTCGTTCAGGCTTTACTAAAAGTGAGAAGAGGAGCAAGAGGGAGCGGATCTCGTTTGCGGTTGAGGGAAGAATCGGGAGTCCGGTTTTCGTTGTTGGAAAAAGCTGACCGATTCAAGGATTCGGCTATAGGAAAAAAACTTTGCCGGTGAGGGCCAAGAGTAAATAGGCTTTAAAAACTGGATGGGGTATAACCGGGGCGGAGGCAGTCAGGCTGGGGTGGAGAAATGAGGGAAAGACCGATCGCCTTGATTAAGTCGGCAAATGGTAGCCATAATTGCTCCTAATCGGGGTAACGATCCGGTAGGGTGGACTTGTTTTGGCGGTGTAGTCTTTGAGAGTAACTTCTATGACGACTCTAGGGGATTTGATTGCCATTGGCGGTTTCAGATGGAGGAGTTGGGGACTCTTGGAGCCTGGACTCTGGTCCATTGGGTTGGACTATTCTAAATTGTGTTTTGGAAAATCTCAGACTGTGCAGACAAACCGGGGCAAACATGGTTTACTAAAAAGGATGGATAGCGTTATCGTGAGAAAGAGGCTTTAGATTTACTTGCTTTTCCAACGGTGGGCATTAACAGTGGCAAATGGCAACCTATCGGGACGGTTACGGCGATCGCTGGTGGTTTATACGGCATTGGGGATGCTCTCCATCGGTGCAATCATTTCTATCGTCAGTATCGGCTTCCTTTCTCATCATCTCAACCAGGACCGGCAACAACAGGTACTTTTAGCAGCCCAAACGAAAAGTCAAGCCCTAGAGCAGTATTTCTTGCAGGTGACGGAGATCGCTGAACAGCTTTCCCGTGATAACACCATTGAAACATCGAGTCAATCCCTTGGGGTTGATTTAACCGTGGGGTTGCCGTTGAGTTCCCCTCTGTTGGTAGAGGTCCTCCAACAAGCCCCAAAAATAGCGGGGATCACTCAGATCGATCGCCAGGGTGAGGTGATGGCCCAGTTAGGGATGGGGATTCCTCGGGCCTTGTGGCCGGAATCGGTCGGGGATACCCCTGAAAAAATCTCCTTCCAGCCGGTGCAAGTCGGCAACCCGTCTTATTTGCTCGTGAGTGTAGCGCGCGTTAACCCGCCATCCCCAGAACCCCAAGGGACGGATTTATTCTTATTCACCGTCTCGGAAATCGAAAGAAATTTACAGGAATTTGTCGCTGCAGGTCAATCCCTAGAAATTGCCTTAGCACGAGTCAATAATGCGCGGATTGATCGCCTGCTGCCATTCCTCGCTTATACGAATGAAGCCGGTTTGATGCCCCTGGGACCGAATACTCAGCTTTCGGTATTCCGGAACAAAAACATGACGCACCAGCGCAGCGTACAATTCCTGAACACTACTTTTCCCGGTTCGGAAGCGGTGGCAGTCGCACCGATTAAGAGTAGTAACTGGGTGGTGCTGGTACAACTTTCCTCCAATCATTTAGAGGCAGGCATTCGGCAGATGCAGCTTTTAGTTGGGGTTACGGTTGTTTTATTACTGTTAGGCACGGGAGTAATCGCTCTCTTGCTATATCCTCTCACTCGTCCGATTCTCATTCATGCTGATCAATTAGAACAGCAGTTGCAAGCGAATATGGCATCCTTGGAACGGGAACTGCAAGAACGGAAGCGCACTGAACGACTGTTAGCCGCACACGCTCGGGAAAGTGCGGTGATTGCGGGGTTAGGACAGTGGGCGCTGGCGGGGATGGAGGTGATGAGTTTGATTGAAAAAGCAGCCGAAGAAGTGATCCATACCCTCGATAGCGATTGTTGTGGCTTGTGGGAATTGTTACCCGATCGCCAGGAATTGGTGTTAAAATCTGGTGCGGGATGTTGTCAGGATGCGTTCGGGTCGGTAACAATGGGGGTAAATACAGAATCCCAAGAGGGTTATACCCTATTGGTGAATGAACCGATTTTGTCCCCTAATTTCCAGGAAGAAACCCGTTTCACTCCCTCGCCTTTTTTGTTAGAAATTGACATTGCCAGTAGTATTACAGTGCTGGTACATGGACAAACGGGACCTTATGGCGTGTTGGCGGCTTATAGTACGGAACGCGATCAGTTTGATGTAGAGGATGTGCACTTTCTGCAGGCGATCGCTAATGTTTTAGCTGCGGCGATCGACCGGCAGAAACGGGAACGAGCCTTGTGTGAGAGTGAAGAACGGTATGCTTTAGCGGTAGCTGGGGCGAATGATGGACTGTGGGATTGGAATTTGATCACCAACCGGGTGTATTTTTCCCCGCGATGGAAATCCCTGCTGGGGTATCAGGTGGAAAATGGGGAGAAGATTTCTGAGCATAATTCGGTTTGCTTTCCAGAAGAGTGGTTTAGCCGAGTTCATCCGGATGATATCGACCCCCTGAAACAGGCGATCGCCGATCATCTTGCTGGAGTCACCCCCCACTTTAAAAGTGAACATCGGATTTTAGATGTTCAGGGACAGTATCGTTGGATGCTGTCGCGGGGTCTGGCAGTGCGCGATCGCGAGGGAAACCCTTATCGCATGGCGGGTTCCCAAACCGACATTAGCGATCGCAAAGCAACGGAAGAAGCCAATATCCGCCTCGCTGCCTTTCCCAAATACAACCCGAATCCCGTCCTCGCCTGCGATTTTCAAGGGGAAATTGTCTATGTCAATCCTACCACCGAACGAGTGTTAGAAGAATTACGCCTGGGACTGGTAACCGGCTTTTTACCCAGGAATCATCGGGAACTGGTAGTCAACTCCCTAAAGCGGGGAAAATCCGGATGGCAGGTGGAACGATTCGTCCAGGATAGGCTGTTTTATTGGTTGTATCACCCAATTCACTCTCTCAATATTGTGCATATTCACGTTATGGACATCACCGATCGCCAGAAAGCTCAAGATACATTACGCCATGAAGCCCTGCACGATAGTCTCACCGGGTTGCCGAACCGGGCCTTTTTCCTCAACCGCCTCACTTCTGCCTTAAGTCGGGCAAAAGTTCAACTCGATTATCAATTTGCGGTGATTTTTCTAGATTTAGACCGATTTAAAGTGGTTAATGACAGTTTAGGGCATTTTATTGGGGATTGCCTGCTCGTTGCTTTGGCAAAACGCCTGCAAAACTCTGTAGGTTCGGGTGATATTCTGGCCCGGTTTGGGGGGGATGAATTTACCATTTTAGTCGAACATATCCCAGATATTGAAACGGCAATAACCCTGGCTGAAAAGATCCAAACTGAGCTGATTTCTCCCTTTAATCTGAAAGGTTATGAAGTCTTTACCTCAGCAAGTATAGGCATCGCCCCCAGCAAACTGGGCTATGATCGTCCTGAAGATTTACTCCGGGATGCAGATATTGCCATGTATCGCGCCAAAGCCCGAGGCAAAGCGCGATATGAAGTATTTGACAGTCAAATGTTAGAAAATGCCATAGCTCAATTAAACTTAGAAAATGATTTGCGGCGCTCTATTCTCAAAAATGGTGAACTGACCCTCCAAGCTCATGCCCCCCAATTTTTTCCGAAAAAAATCACCGAATCTACGCCTCATTTGGTGATACCTGATCCTCTGAGTTTAGAAGAAAAAACAGACAGTCAGCCCAATTTAGAACCGGCGGACTTCCTGCTTCATTATCAACCGATTGTGGCATTAGATACGGGGTTAATCTCAGGATTTGAAGCCTTAGTGCGTTGGCAACATCCGGAACGCGGGTTAGTGTTTCCAGGAGAATTTATCCCGGTGGCGGAAGAAACCGGGTTGATTTTACCCTTGGGGGAATGGGTATTGCGGGAAGCTTGCCTGCAAATGCAACAGTGGCATGAGCAATTTAAGACACCGGAACCGTTGAGTATTAGTGTTAATTTGTCGGGACAGCAGTTGGGACAACTGGATTTACTGGCCCGCATCGATCGCATTTTAGAAGAAACTCATCTGGACCCGAGTAGTTTGAAGTTGGAAATTACTGAAAGTGTGTTAATGGAAAATGCGGCATTAGCAGCGGAGTTACTGGAACAATTGCGATCGCGCAATATTCATTTGTGCATTGATGATTTTGGGACGGGGTATTCTTCCCTGTCTCATTTGGCTCAATTTCCGATTAATACCTTGAAAATTGATAAATCGTTTGTGATGGGAATGGATGGGGACAATGAAAGTTCGGAAATTGTCCGGGCGATCGCCACCCTCGCCCATAATCTCGGGATGTATGTCACTGCAGAAGGGGTGGAAAAAGAGGAACATTTAGTGCAGCTTTGGTCCTTGCACTGCGATTATGGACAGGGGTATTTTTTCTCCCGAGGGTTGGATCGGGTGGCGGCCCAAAAATTGTTAGAACAATCCCCTCGGTGGTAAATCGCTGCCCCATTTTTGCGGAATAGATTTATATCATAATGCCCGACATTTGTCAAGAATTAAAATAAATCATCCAGAGACGAGGGGAAATCGTCTCGGGGAGGGACTTGGCGATCGGCAAACTCAGAAAGGGGGCGATCGCTACTCCAGGCCCACCAAACACAACCACAGTTACCACACTCGTAAAACTCCTGCCACTTGCGACGGTGGTTTTCCGTATAAACCGGCGATCGCCGATTAATCCAAACCCGCTGCGCCTGCATAGAGGTAGCATGGCAGGAAGGGCAGTAGAACTCGTGAGCGTGAACTGCCTTCGTTGTCCATTCCGGTGGAATTGGCTCAAAAGCTTCCATGTCTTCAACTTCACTCATTAAAATGGCCGATAGCTGCCCTAATATTCCCTCGAAGGGCTGGTTTTGTCCCCACCCACTCCCAAGGAGAAACGAATCGCACTATCGTATTTTATTGTAGGACGCTCTGGGCGTTTCTTTGCGAGTTTCCCCAAACTCTAACTATCCCTACTCTCAACCCGAATCTGCCTATCATGGATCCATCACCCGAAATCTTCCGCTTATTAGACTTGATGCCTGCATCTGGTCGGATGCTGTGCAAAATCGTCAATAAACCCCAACAATCCACGGCGATCGCGAGTTCCTTTCCCGGACCTTGGGCGAGGGAACGACCGATTTATATTAATTTTGACCTCTGGCGTAAATTATCCAGACCCCAAAGAGACTTGTTACTCCTAAGAACCGTTAGCTGGTTATTGGGGGTGAAATGGTTTAAAGCGGACTTATATCAAGGAATTGTGATTGCTGGATTGTTAGGCACTCTGGTGGAACTCGTGGAAGGAGATGCTGTGGGAGTTGTCACCGCTGGGGGGTTAACGGCCCTCGCAGGCGCTCAAATTTGGCGAAGCACTCATCGCAGCGATCGCGAAATCGAGGCGGATCAAGCGGCGATTCAAATTGCCCTGAGAAGAGGCTATAACGAACCTGACGCCGCTAGACATCTGTTGAGTGCGATCGAAACCGTCGCCACCCTAGAAGGGAGACCCGGGTTGGATTTTATGGAACTGATTCGCGTCCAAAACTTACGGGCGATCGCCGGACTTTCCGGCGTCGGCATTCCCGAAGAGGGGATTCGAGAATAGGGGAAAAAATGAAGGATAAACGATAAAAATAGCGCGTTAGAAACCGGGTTTCTTCCAACTATTTCTAGGAATGAGCCACCAATTTACGCTAGAAACCCGGTTTCTTGTCCCCGTAAAGGTTAGAAACCGGGTTTCTTCCAACTATTTCTAGGAATGAGCCACAAATTTACGCTAGAAACCCGGTTTCTTGTCCCTAGAAGCATTTACTTTGTTGAGCAATC
>NZ_JAFLQW010000175.1 GCF_017313335.1 Phormidium pseudopriestleyi FRX01
GAGATTAAAAAAGGTAGCCGTAAGCCTCATGGCGAGAGTCAGTGAGCGTGAATAGGTAGGGGCGCATTGACTACGCCCTTAAGGTCTAAATTCTGGACTCTTAAAGAATCCCATGCTCTTTAGACGTGGGAGTGTCAAGAATATGGTGATTCCGGCCATCTGGCAATCGGTCGAGTTGACCGCTTTGGAGACTACTGCCAATTGCTCCCCCCGCAGCGCACCCTAGAAGTCCAATCCCAAAGTCTGAAAAATGCCCATCAACTTTTGCAGAACGGCTGGGGATTATATCTAGGTGAGCCAGAAGAACAGCAGGCAGAATTAGCCAGAACTTTGAAGCTACAAACAGTCAAAGTTCGGTTTTTCAGTCCCGTGACCGAATTTATCCGAGAAGGGGAACGCCGCCATCCGCAACAAAAAATTAAAACCGGCCCTAAAAATGAGACCGGCAAAATTGAATATCTCGATTACCTAGTGCCATTACCTCGGCGCTCGTTTAATGAGTTTATGCTCTGGGCTTATCGCTATATGAACCATGCGATGGTCCTGTCTCCTCCAGAGTTGGCAGAACAGCATCGGCAAGCTGCTAGGAAATTAGTAGCGCGTTGGGATTAGGAGGGAGGGAAATTTTCAACAGTAGTCGGTTTTGCGAGCGATCGCTTTCTTTGGGGGAGTTTTTCAAGGAGTGTTTGCAGTTGGAGTGGTCTGATTTAGAGCATTTCAATTAATTCCCCACTCCAGGGAAGTGCATCTCGCTTGCATCTGACCATTTTAAAGGGTCGGTTCTGGACTCTCGGGCAACGTCATCGGGTTCGGTAATAGGCCATCTTCTCGAATCAACCGTTCGATTAAATTCGGTGGAGTTGCTGACCGAAATGGACCACAATAAGAAATCTTTTGCACCGATAAAAAAGCCCAATGATTGGGCGGCACATCACTAAAAAGGGGCGGTAAAACTTCTACCCGGTCTTGCACACAGGCTTGAACAATTTCCTCACGAGAGACCGAGGGGGGTGGTGCTTGTTGCGATCGCCCAGGAACTGCCATAGTTGCGATCGCCAGGAATGCCGTGGTAACAATTCGGATGGGTTGCATCACTTTCCTTTCCACTTTAAATATCTTTAATTGAATTCAAAAACAGCCCGTTTACTTCTCACTTTTGAGTTGAAACTGAGCAACGCGAGTCATCCCAAACGCGATCGCACTTAATAAAAATATCCCTGAAATTCCGGCGATGGGATTTTTGCCTATCCCCGTTATCCACTCCGGGACCGCACCGGAATATTGGACTAATTGGCCTGTATTAATAATATAATAAACACAAACTAAACCCCCATGAAAGCCTATCGGTAAACCCAAGCGACCTTGACCGACTCTTTTGGCCGCAAGCAAGGTTAACCCCAGTAACAGCAACCCGGGAAAGGCCGGTAAATTCCGAATCATTGCCTCAAGGGGTTTAATAAAATGCAACAGGGCAAAAATAGTGGCATTCGCAGCGATCGCCACAGTAGGACGGTAATCCCGTTGTAACTCATCCAACAGCCAACCGCGAAACAGCAACTCTTCCGCAAATCCCACCCCGAGGGCGATCGCCAGTCCTTCTAAAATAATTTTCGGCAATCCAGCAGGGTCCGGCAGTTGCCATCCCAACCATCCCAACAGGCCCTCGACTATTAGTAAACTCAACAGACTCAGCAAACCAAAACCAAGACCTCCGAGGAGATCTTGGCCGTTGTTTCGAGAGAACTCTAACCCATAGTGCTTAAGAATCTGGGGTTGTCCGTAGACCCTTGATCCCCAAAATCGCACCAGGAGAATAAACTCTCCATATAAAACTGCCATTGATAAAATGCTCACCCAGTTGGGGTTCTGGACAAGCCAATAAATCGGCACCGCGATCGGAACCCAAACCCCCAAAAGCATTGCCACAAAAATAGCTAACCTGCCTGGGGCCGGATAATCACGGAAGCGGATCCAGTTCAATTTCACGGTATTCCCTTTTCCCTATTCGTCCGGTTCAATCGTACTGGTCAACCCGTGATTTTTGAGGGTTTCGCAGTAAAACTCCGCGTGTTCAAGGGCGCAGGTAATCACCAAGGCAATCCCATTGCTATGGGCTTCCATCATAATGCTAACCGCTTGAGGCTGAGTCAAACTCGGCACGGTCTGCATTAAGGTTTGCACCACGTGTTCCATCGAGTTAAAGTCATCATTATGTAGCAAAACTCGATAACGCGGTGCTATTTTCCGAACCGTTGAAGTCTTTTCAATGGTTTCTACTGACACGGCGCTCTCCTTTAATTCAGCGATCGTAAATTATTGCAGTCAATCCTAGGATTTTGAAGGATTCCTATTCAGAATAACTTACTAATCCATCCGCAGTGAAGACAAGGAGGGAAAACCGCACTGTTTCCCTCATTTTATTTGGAAAAAACCCTACCTAATACCAAATCCGGTTGGTAAAAGCAATTGTAGGGTGGGCAATGCCCCGTCCTTCTGTTCGGTGGGCAGTGCTACTTTAACTCCCCTCTATTTTGGGAAGGGTTAGGATTTGACCGGATCACGGAGTCGCCACCCGTCCTTCCTGTAACCCGAACAGGACAAAATGCTCAAACGCACTACCGAAGGCCCCGCGATTCACCGCCCGGGCCACATCGATGTTCCGAAACAAATAAGCCGATTCGTTGAATACCGGGCTAGGTTGACGACCCTGGAGTTCGCCCTGTTCGACGAAATGCTGGAATCCACTGACGAAACCCCCAGCCGCAACGATCGCCGCAACGTCAGGATTTTGAGTCAGATAGAACGTTTCATCAAATGCCGGATTGGGATTGCGCCGCTCAAATTGCCCCGATTGGAGATAGTGACTGTAACCACTGTTAAAAATCCCCGATGCTACTGCTTCGGCCACATCGGGATTTTGGCGCAGGTAGAAACTTTCTAAAAACAGCTTGACATTGCGATCGCGCCCTTCAAAAAAGCCCGTCTGCACGAAATGGTCAAATCCACTCGCCACCTGACCCGTTCCGACTGCTACAGCCACATCGGGATTCCGTGCTAAATACTGCCCTTCATTGAAAAACTGGGTCGGTGCAGGACGTCCCTCATCCCGCCCAAACAGCAAATAATGTTGTAACCCATTGGTTAAATTCCCGGCTGCTACCGCTTCGGCTACACCGGGATTTTGGGCTAAATAGCCTGCCTCATTAAAATACAGCGTCAGAGGATCGAGACCTCGTTCAGTGAGTGACTGAATGAAGTTTTCAAAACGCGGTGGCGGTGGCGGTGGGGCTGGCGGTTCCGTGGGTTCTGGCGCAGGAGGGAAGGGCTCGGCACCTCCAGGACCCGGTAAAGAACCTGGGTCTGGGGCCGGTGTTCCGGGAGGGACAACAATCGGTTGCGTGGGAGAGATGGGTTGGGCGATCGCCACCACAAAGGCATCCCCTTGGACTCCCCCTGCCGCATTCGGCAACGGATTCACAATTGGGAAATTCGCCGACGCACTTTGACCCGTCACAAAGGCCGTTCCCGCCGGATTAACTGCGATCGCATTCCCGGATTCAAACCCATTACCGCCTAAATAGGTTAAGTAATCAACCGTCGTCCCGTCAGCGAGAATTTTACCGACAAACGCATCCCCATTCCCCCCAAAACCTTGAATGGGCGCAACAATGGGTAAGTCCGAGGAGGTGGTTTGTCCCGTCAAATAGACATTCCCGCGATTGTCGATCGCCATATCATTCCCCTCCTCAAACCCACTGCCACCGAGGAATGTGGAATAAATCAAACTTCTTCCATCCGGGGCCAACTTCGTCACAAAGGCCGAGGATAACCCATTTAACTGCCCCTGAATGGGATTAACTGTGGGGAAATCTCCCAGGGGAATCACCGCCCGGGGTTGAGCGTCTCGGGGAACTCCGGTGCTTCCGGCGATATAAACGTGACCCGCCGCATCCACGGCGATCGCATTCCC
>NZ_JAFLQW010000032.1 GCF_017313335.1 Phormidium pseudopriestleyi FRX01
AACATGGCGGCTATCTCCTCTCGACTTTTGGTGGTTAGCTTGTAAATAATGATGGTTTCGATGAGTTCGATGAGGTCCCGTTTGTGGTTGGGATTGGTGAGTTCGGTTCCGGCTTGGGCGATTAGGCGTTTGGCTGTTTCTACCGCAACCGTTTCCGGTTCTATAATTAGTTTAACGACTCCGATGCCTAATGTGCTTTCCTCTTCCGGTTCGAGTTCATCCAGGTAGATGCGGGTGACCCGATCGCAGTTGAGCAGTTCCTGAAATTGTAACTGGTCTTTAGGCTCAATGCGACGAGTGGGGTAAATGATGACGACTTGCCAGGGATTTCCTGGTTTGTATTGGCGCAGGTAGATAAAGAGTTCGGCAAAAATCCGATAGTAAAGCTCTTCATCGGGTTGAAATTGCACTTCGGTGAGGTAAAAGGGTCGGTTGGGTTCCTCATCGGTGGGCATGAATACCCCATCAATCCGAAAAGCCAATTGTTTGACTTCAATGGAGGTGAACTTATATGCACTGGCTTCTTGAATGGGACGATGAAGTAATTCAAAGAAGATAGGGGGATATTTTTGGAATATGGTATAAAAAATTGTGTCGGTTCTCATGGGCGTTGAAATAAGTTTGATTTGGGCATATCTCGTATCACTTGTTTTGATTTGTTGCTATTATTTTATCACAATTAATTATTTAAAATAACAATAAATAAAAATTTTATTTGTTGTTTAAAGTTAGATTGAAAAGTTAGGAATTGGCGGCAACAACTGGGGGACCCTTTTGGGAGTCAGGTGTTGTACGTTAGACTGGGGTTATGGAGTCGGGAACACCTGTGGATGTGGGGGGTTCAATCCCATTGACGATCGCTCGTAATTGAGAGGGTAAAACTTGTGAAACACACTCAAATCATCGGCAGGGATTCATCAGGAAAATTCTCGGGAAATTTTGGCCTTAATCGCCGGTTTAGAAAGTGGCATCACCGGGCGATCGCACCCATGATTTCGGCAATGCTGGCAGTCGCCTCCGGTGCAAATGTAGCCACTCTTGCCGCTGAAAGTTTGACCTTTCGTCTCGGTCCCTGGCAAGGTTCGATCTCCCTGGATGATTTAGAACAGTATGCCAGAACCGGCGAACTTCCCGGCAATCTTGCCATCCTAGGTCCCTTTTTACCTGCCGGATTGCAAGAGGTATTAGCGCAACGGGTAGAAATTGACCCAGACATTGGCGATCGCGCCCTGGATCGACTCATCAAATCCCCCCAAGGAAACCGCTTTGTTAGAGCAATTTTATTACTGGTTCCTGATAGCACCATTGACCAAATTAAAGATGCCATTAAACTCGTTGCCACCCAAGGAAATGGTTTCAGTTTATTAGGTATTTTAAAAGCATTACCCGGTGAAAATATTGTCTTTGATGCTACCTCAGCAATCGGCGTCGCATCCCGTCTGAATCTTCCTTATTTGGAAGGGCAAATTTTGCGATCGCGCTTAGAAAGTGACCTGGAACTAGAAACCGAACCCTTTTTCGCCAGCTTTGACCCCGCCTTACCCGGTTCCCAAATGGTTTCCCAGCAAACCCTCACCTTTCGCGATCGCCAGCGCAACCGCGAGATTACCACAGAAATCTATAGTGGAAATAATCCTCAAGGACCTCTAGCCGTTATTTCTCACGGATTTGCATCGAATCGCTTCTTATTAGAATATTTAGCCCAACATTTGGCATCCCACGGCATCACCGTTGTCTCTATCGAACATCCCGATACCAATGAGGCATCCGTCGCCAACCTACCCCTTACCCTCGACCCCACCAATCTCATCCCTGCTTCCGTCTTTTTAGATTTACCCAAAGATGTCAGTTTCGTACTCGATGAACTGGCAAAAATTAACCGGCAACCGGATTCTTTGGCCGGTCAATTTAATACCGAAGAAACCCTGGTTATCGGCCATTCTTTGGGGGGATATGCAACTTTAGCTTTAGCGGGGGGTGAGTTGAATTTAAATGAATTACGAGACTTTTGTGAAGGGGGGCGAAAATTGGGCCGATCGCCTGCGGATTTAGTCCAATGTGCCGCCACGGAATTACCCGGCAATCGGATCACCTTGCGCGATCGCCGGATTAAACAGGCAGTCGCCATTAATCCCGCCGTCGGCACCCTCTTCGGAGAGAAAGGACTCAGTAACATCAACATCCCAATTCTACTCGTCGCCAGCAGTGATGATTCCTGGACCCCGGCAGTTAATCATCAATTGCGACCCTTTACCCAACTGCGCGATCCGAAATATCTCCTCACCGCGATCGGGGCCACCCATTTCAGTACCACCGACCCCGATCGCCCCAGTCTCTTAGAACGAGAAACCGTCTTACCCGGCGAACCCACTCGGGAACAGACGGAAAACCTGCGGCAATTACTGCGCGGGGTCACCTTGGCATTTGTCAAGCAGCAGACCCCAGAAGCGCGGACTTATGCCCCGTTTTTAAGCGCTGCCTACGCGCAATCCCTGAGCACTGAAGAAACAGCCTTACGCCTAAATGAAACCCTCCCCACTCGCTTGGCGCGGTGGTTGGCAACCAGTGAAGCGGCCCTAGGGCGTTTGGATTGAGGAATTCACAAGGGCGATCGCATTCTGAGTTTAGGGGGCGATCGCCCTTGTACGGATGCTGAACCTGACCAAACCGATTACACTAGAGACAATACCTTTCTTAGAGATTTTTTCTCCCTATTCCTGAACCAAAAGGGTCAGGATTGCTTCAGGAATTAAACTCTCCCTCTGTTTGTCTAAGCTGGGTATAAAATTTCAGCCGGTTTCGTAATTATTTTTTGCAGTTATCATGAAATATGAATACATTTTTTGCCTTCATCGTTCCCTTAATTTTTGGCATTCTCGGTTATACCGTTAGCGCCGTTAAAGTCATTAATGAAGGAAACGAAGCCTTAGTGGAACGGTTAGGGAGATTTAATCGAAAACTGAATCCCGGGCCGAACTTAGTGTTTCCTTATGTCGAAAGTATCGTGGTAGAAGATACGACTCGGGAACAAGTTTTAGATGTCCCGCCTCAAAATGCCATTACTAAGGATAACGTCGCGATTAAAGTAGATGCGGTGGTCTATTGGAAAATTATGGACTTGCAGAAAGCTTTTTATGAAATAAACAACATTAATTTAGCGATTAAAAACCTCGTTTTAACCACCCTACGCTCTACTATTGGTCACATGGAATTGGAGCAAACTTTTTATTCAACTGAGGAGATTAATAAGCAGGTATTAAAAAGTTTAGATCAAGCTACTTTTAGTTGGGGAATTAAAGTTTTGCGGGTGGAGGTCCAAGACATTGACCCTCCCAAAACGGTTTTAGAATCAATGGAACTGCAACGGGCTTCGGAGATTCGCAAACGGGCAACAATTGTTGATGCTGAGGCAACGGCGGAGTCTGTGCAACTGATTTTAGAGTTGCTGCAACCCCAGATGACCACCACCGAAGTGATGAAATATTTGCTGGCTAAACGCTATGTGGATGCGAATGAAAAATTGAGTGAAAGTCCTAACTCTAAGGTGATTTTCATGGACCCGAAGGCGTTAAATGATACCCTATCGGAACTGATTTATATGCCAGAAATTGGGCAACATCTGAATAATCCGAATAATCCGAATAATCCTCCTCCCCCAGGAGGAAATCCTCCCCAAGGTAAGCCGGGAAATGGCTCGAATCCTACTTAAGTTTTGGGTCTATAAATGGCATCGGCAACCCGACAAACATCGTGCATTTCGGCTACGTCATGGATGCGGAGGATATCGGTACTGCCGGTGGCGATCGCAGCACAACAAGCGGCAGCGGTTCCCCAGACTCGCTGTTTGGGGTCGGGTTGGTTGAGCAAATGTCCGATAAAACTTTTACGAGAAGGGCCGACTAACAGGGGATAACCTAATTTTTGAAACTGGGACAGGTTTCTAATCAAGTCCAGATTTTGCTCGGAGGTTTTAGCAAATCCAATCCCAGGATCGAGGATAATCTGATGAGGTGCAATTCCGGCAGCGGTTGCCTTCTGAATTTGAACTGTGAAAAATTCGGTGATGTCGCCGATTAAATCCCGATAATTCGTAAGTTTTTGCATGGTTTCGGGAGTGCCTCGACTATGCATGAGAACGAAGGGGACACCTAATGCGGCGACTACGGAGAACATTTCTGGGTCCCGAGTACCGCCGGTGACATCGTTGACAATATCGGCACCCGCTTCTATGGCAGCTTTTGCCACGGGCGATCGCCAGGTATCGATGGAAATGGGACAGGTGGCGAAAGCGGGGTCTTCTCTGAGCGATCGCACTACAGGAACCACCCGATTTAGTTCCTCTGTCAGGGAGACTTCCAAGGCCCCTGGTCGCGTGGACTGGCCCCCAATGTCTAGGATATCGGCACCGGCGTTAATTAATGCCTTGCCATGAGTAACGGCAGTTTCCAGGGTGTTAAAGTCGCCGCCATCACTAAAACTATCCGGGGTGACGTTGAGGACAGCCATCAAATAGGTCCGCTGACCCCACACAAACGGGCGATCGCCAATCGTCAGCGGCAAGGGTTGATGATTCATCCGGGATTAATGACGTTTGAGAGTTAGGGGTTGGGGAGTGATTGACTACGAACTGGGGGGGATAACGACTGAAGTCGTTACTACGAACTAAGAAAGATAACGACT